>CAMJDC010000007.1 GCA_946404285.1 uncultured bacterium
CGAGACTTTTTACGATCTGCTACAGGATTAGCATCATATTTTCATCTAACGATATGATATTTTACTCATGGAAGATCCTTAACACGTCATCCACGAACTAGCACTACTGAGTGCTCCTGTAATGAGTGAGATTCTCCAGGAATATAAGCCAAAACTTCTGATCCGTTAGACAATCTAACTTTTGCAAATTTTCTCTGAGCAGAATTAGGTTTTTTAGGTCCCATTACGGAAACTTTTAAACATACTCATCTTTTGAATGGAGATGGTTTTTCAACTTTTTTGTCTCCCTTTAATTTGTTTAATCCATACTGAAGCACTGGAGCCTTTGATTTGCTCTTTTTCTTGCTTCTACCTTGTTTAATTAATTGATTAATAGTTGGCATTCCGTAATTTAATGGAAATAAGTAAATTTTTCTCTGAAAAAATATCACAGTGAAAATGTATATAAGAAATTCCTTAACAAAATCAAGTCAAAATTTTGATAATTTATGTCAATTTCGAATTTGGCCAGTTTTGATGCGAAAATTTGATATTAAAAATCTTGAAAAAATAAGTAAAAAGCTGTCTTATAGTTCACTGTTGTGAATGAATATTTGGTTGAGAGTGAAAATTTTAATTACTCTTTTGTCATCTGAATAACATTTTTGCTACATTTCATCTTGTTGTATAATTATCAAAATATGCTTTATTATCTAGTGGTGTATCACGCAAAAATCATTGAGCATGTGCCGATTCGTAGTAATTATTAGCAAAATGTGTTCATGATTCATCTTTGTATCATTCAAGTAACCTCATAAATACAGTTATTGCTTGTGCATTTGTTAATTGTTGAGTTGGCATAAATTTACCGTTATGTCATTGAAATAATCATAATTGACATGATTCAACGATTACATCTTTTAAATCAGACCAAGCTTGGTTTAAATCGTTAAATGTACATCATTTCTTTGAATAATCAGGAGTTTTACCCATAACTTCTTTTGCATACTGAACAAAGAATTTCGCTGCTTCGTCTCTTCTAAGTCAATTTGAAGCCATGAAACTTACAGGTTCATTAAATATTGTTAATCATTTCTCATACATCCACAGAATCGCTTCTTGTAATTCATCAATTTTTATTGTGTTGTTTGTATCTTCTTTTTCTGTGTTTAATTTATTGTTTTTCTCTTCTTCTATTTGCTTTTTTACCAAGTCTATCGTATCTTCAATAGTCATTCATTCTGTATGCCAAGATATTTTTGTATAACTATCCATTAAATTCTTTGCACTTTGAAATTCTGCTAAAGCTTTCTGTAATTCATTCTTTTTCCAATATTCATTTCATTTATCTATATAATTATTCACTATATCAACAGCTTTTTTATCCTGTTCCTCTTGTAATTCTGCCTGTTTCTGTTCTTCCTTTAAAATATCTTTAGCTTCTTTTATTTCATTATATGTTATGTTATAAACTTCTGAGCCTACAGGTTCATAGTATATGGCCTTTTCAAGGTATTCAATCACAGATTCATAATCATCTCTATTTGCTGCATTTAATGCTAATTGGTGGTAAAAACTCCGGCTATCTCTATCTTCCCGATTTTCAGCATCATATTCACATTGACTTTCTATTTCATCGTCCGTTGGTAACGAATCTAAGTATTTTGAACATTCCCTAGAAAAACCACATCAATCCTGACCTGCGAGAACCTCAGCATTATGCTTTTGAGTATTATAATATTGGACACATTGGTTGTAAATATCATAATCAAATCTATCAGATTCAGCAAATGCGAAAGATACCACTGCAAAAACAAAAATTAATGGTAATAAAATGAATATTTTTTTCATTAAAGAAAATTAAAAAGTAAATTCCAATATAGAATATCTACTAATCATAAAAAATAATGCAAGAAATAATTTACATATTTTTAACTAATAAATCTCATTTTGAAAAAATATAATAATAGATTCCCAAAAACTCAAATTTAAAAAAAATCCCGACACCACTAGTCTGCATAGGATTTCTCTAAAGCGACACACTACTCGCACAGGCCACTACAAAGTCCATGATTATGCTGACGCGGTCTGTAGTATGTCTAAAGACTTTCACTTATACAAGGGACTATTCGTTACTTGTCTCTTTATGAGAGTACGAGAGAATTCCGATTTTGTGACAAAAATTTAAACTTCCCCTCTTTTTAATGGGGGCATGCCCAGCTAAGCTGGGTAAAGCTGAAAGCCGGGAGATTTTTAATATCTATAAAATAAAATCCTCAGCCTTCGGCAGCTCCTTTACAAAGGAGCAAAAAAATGAATAATAAAATCCCCCATTCTGTTAGGGGGATTTGAATGTTTTTCTTATTTTAATCCTACCGGCTCATTATATTCGCCACCTCCCTTAATAAGGGAGGCTATTTTTATTTAGCACTTCTCATGAGCATTATCATTACATATCCACGTAATTCTTTCATAGCTGGGTCATCTTTCGTGATTATTCATTTTTCCTTTAATTGCTTAAGATGAGTTGAATAATATGTATCTTGTCCATCAGCTATTCCGTATAACATTCTAGATAATGCTGTTGCAAATTCTGCTCTCGTTACTTCATCGAATGGTCTAAATTCTTCGATATTGATTCACATAATTCATAATTGATATGCCAAATCTACAGCTCATCCATAATCTTCATTCAGCTTTTCATCTATATCTGGGAACTTTGGGACTACTTTGTTTGCTGGTTTCTTTCATAGTACATTGATAGCGTAGTTTGATATCATTTTTGCCATAGCTATTCTAGTCAATGGACCATTCATGTTTGCTTTAGAAATATTATCCATAGTAGTTATTCAATTTTTGTATGCGAAATCGTATGCATCATGGAATTCTTGTGTTAATCCATCTTCTAATACTTTTTGAGAGTCGTTTTGTGTGTTCTCTGGATTTTCAGTATTATTTTCTTGTTTTTCTTCAGATTTATTTTCTTCTTGTTTATTGTTTTCATCATTTTTAACTTCTGTTGTTTGTGTATCTGTGTTTTTTACAGTTGTTCCACCTCATCCACCACCTCATCATGATGAACCTCATGCAGATGGTGCAGGTTCAGAAGCACCAGTAGCTGGAGCTTTAGCTGTGAAATAAGTTCTTATATAATATGGATAATCTTCGTTACCTGTTGCTCAGATTTCCTTATAAAAATATTCTCCATTAATGCTAAGACTAACATAACTATAATAATCAGGCATTACATAATCATCAATTAATTTGAATGGAACGTATAATGTGTATTGAGTTCAACTTACATACTTTCAATTAAAATCTGATTCTCATTCTTTCCATTTTAATGTTCACAATTGTACTCCACTAGTTCATTCTGCAAGACTGATTCATGCCACAGTTGCTGTAACATTACCAACTGGAGCAACTACTCATGTTAAATTGAAATTCATTAGTTGGTTAGCAAATTTTCAGTAAAGATTCATATCTCATGTAACAGTATCAGTATCCAGCCTTCGTTGTTGAGTAAATTCTGGATCTTTAAACCATCATAGAAACTTCTTTCATGGAACATAAGGATTTGTTATAGACCAAGTATAATCAATTGTAGCACCGCCATAAGCTGTTCACGTTGTATAAACAGTTTCTCCATCATAGAATGTTATTATGTAAGGGATATAATAACTTAACCAAACATGACATCATTCTGAATAGCAATATATATCATTTAAACTCTTCTGTGTTCAATTAACTGTGAATATTGTAGGATTAGAGTATCATTTTTGAATTCAATATCATTCCGCTATAGTAAATGGAACATATAATCGATATGATTTTCATCATTGAAATATACCGTTAAAATCAACAGGTTGTGGATCTTCTGGATTATCACTTGTTGGTGCCTTCCATACAAGCGTTCACCGATTAACTCATGTTACTGGATTCGCTGATTTTTCTATTCAACTAAGGGTAGCTTGTGCTCAACTAGTTGGCACAGTAATTCCTGAGATTGTAATATTATTTACTTGATTTAACCAATTAGCATATAGTGTCATGTTTTCTGTTATACCACTACTATACCAATTCCACTTATTATCAAACGTATCTTCCGTATACCATCATTCAAAAACATATCAATCTTTCGTTGGTTGCTGAGGGTAGGCACCATAGGAACCACACTCCCAAAGCGTACATCAATTTCTACGATATCGAGTATCATTTCGTGGCTGTCAATCTACTACAAAATTTATTGTATGTTCAGCATAAAGATACTTAATTTTTATTTCTGAAGCCGTACATGCATATTCATAATCGGAAGCATATACCCAGTCCGTACTTCGGTCAGCTCCAATATTCTTTTTATAAATAGGATAGTTATTTCTTAATACATATCATGTATCAACACTAAAAGGTATAGTTAAACAATAGTAATCATCATAATTTGGTGAAGAAACAAAAGTTTCATTAGCCTCTAATGGAGTACAACTGCTACCTTTTCACCATGTTACTGTTCAAAGATTAATTCATGTTATATTTGTAGTTATATCTGTAGGTGGAGTAGTTCAATGTACAAATCTACCTAAATCTCAAATAAGTAAGATATGGTCAATTTCTATTGGTCCTGCACCTACCATTCATAAATCTATGTAAAGAGTATTAGTTTCTGGTTCAAAGGTTGTATTTCATGAATTAGTCCATTCTACTCAATTATAATTTATTGTAGGATTTACCGGAAAAGCGTAACCATCTTCTGGGTGAAGGATAACTTTTATTCAAACAGTTGTTCATGATACTGCTGATTCTTGTGTTGTTTCTTCCCAACTATCACCATCCCATTTAACAGGATAGTGGGAAAAACTATAATTACCATCCGTTTTATCAACATCCCAGTCTACAAAATCATCTCAATCATTAACTCAGTCTGGACCTGTTATATTAATTTCAGATATTCCTGTTCCCCATTGAGCATATACCTTTAAAATGACATCATTGGTCGAAAATACGTATTTTACAGGTCTATATATTTCATCTATATCTACTTGTGGTTCTGCATCAGAATTTGTATCTATAGTATTATCAATATGTCGACGTGAATTAGAATCATCATTTTCACGAGACATTTTATAACCAATAAATGTTTTTCATGCTGTAGATGCACAATTATTTAATAATTCATCATCATAATTATACAATGTATAATATGCATCTTCATTGGGAGATTGATTATATTGCGGCGTTGTCGTTGTATAACAAGGAGATTCAGCATCATTTGATGCATAAAATTGGAATGTAATAGATGCATGACTGATTCCTCCGAATCATAGCAAAAATACTCCAAGTAGAGAAGATAAAAGAAATTTCTTCATGCTTGTAGATAGGGAAAATAAAAAACTGTAAGGATTAATTCATCCTAGTTAATTTAACTAGTATGAAAAAGTTGCTCTATTGCAAGAAAAAATCTGATTCGATATCTACACACTCTTAGCTATCAGATTTTTGAGTTCATCTAGTCAAATATTGCTTTTTACTGAAATGAAAACCTTATCTTCATCTGGAAACAGCTTTTTTAACTCAGCTAATCTTTCTTCATCGATCAAATCTATTTTATTGAAAACTAGAATTTTTTTTTGGTTGGCTCAAATATCACTCAAAACGTCGTGAACTACGGAAATCCTCTCTTCGACAAACGGATCACTAGAATCTATCACATGCAACAATAAATCTGACTCAATACTATCTTCGAGCGTAGAAGAAAAAGATTTAATAAGTTTTGGAGGTAGGTCACGGATAAATCCGATTGTATCATTCAAAAGTATTTCTTTTCATCTTCAGGTAACTGGATCTGTAATTACGTACAAATTTCATACATTAGTTCATAATGTAGCAAAAAGTTTATTTTCGGCTAATACTCATTTTTTGGTTAAACCATTCAAAAGTGAGGATTTTCCTGCATTTGTATAACCAACTATTCCTACTGTCGGCATTCATTTCTTGATGCGCGCATCACGGTGAAGTTTACGCATTTTGGCATATTCAACGAGCTTTTTCTCAATTTTCAAAGTCTGCTCTTTGAGGTGTCTTTTCATTCTTTCAGTATTAGTTTCTCATAGTCCACGAGTAGCTCAAGCTCATCATCACGAAGCAGCTCATCACTGTTTGGATAGATCCATTCACATTCTATAAATTCTAGGTCACATATGCTTAATTGCCGCGAGTTGGATTTGTAAACGAGATTCTCCACTCGTTGCGTGTTTTTCAAAGATTTTCAAAATTAAGTCGATACGGTCTCGAGCCTCCATTTTTGGATCCAATTTATGTTCTTCTGATACTACACGCAATTTTTCATTAATTTGCCAAATCTGAGATGGTTTGAGAGCATTTCCAACGATTAAAAGATTAGCTTTCAAAAGTAGCATATCATGAATAATTTCATCTAATTTTCATTTTCAGACATATGTTTTTGGGTCTGGAATATCTTTTTTTTGGTATTTTTGGAGAACCACGATTCATCAGTAAGTTTCCACTAGATTTTCAAGTTCTCTCATTCTATCTTGGAGTTCTTCCTTGTTGGTATTTTTGTCCACCAAATCTACTAGAAATACGCGAAGTGGTTCAGATTGTTGTAATTCTTTCTTATCTAACATATTTTTTGCTTAATAAATAAAATTAACTTTTTTTGAAATCAGTTTCAAAACTTTCGGATAGCTTGTTATTAAGCAAAAAATTTCATTGTTAAATTTAAAAAAGATTAAAAATTCTGACTTATTGATATTTTTTTTGCCTAGAAAGTCAAGTTAGTATCGTACAAAATAAAAAAGTCCTAAAAAATTTGACAAATTAAAAAAATATATTATAATATATTTGTGTATTTATATCTTAACACAAACAAAATGGCAAGAATAAGAAAACAAAATCTACTCTACAAGAAAGAATCTGAAAGATCTAGAAAAGAAAAAATTTGTAGAGACATTGCTTGTTATGGAGTAACAATTTTTGCTGCCGTTATGGGATTTTTGTTGGTAGATGCTAATGCTAGTTTAGCTAATGCTGAATCTGAGGCTGCTAGCAATAGTGTTGTGATTGCTCAACATTTGAACTAATTTTGTTACTTACAACATGTTGTATAGGATAGCGAATCTCGTTATCCTTTTTTTATTTAGAATTCTTTCACTTGTAATCGTAAAAGAAAATGTTACTTTAAACTGATACATAGTCTGATTTATATCATTCTCACATAAAAATGAACTATTCATCTTCTCGTCCTGTTAGAAAACCAAAGAAAACTCTTTCTTGGTCTAATACAAGGATTACTCTTTTGGAGTACTGTGAAAGAAAGTATTTTCTAAATTATTACACATTTGCATTGAAACAGGACTATCCAGAATTATGGTCTGAAACGTTATTATTAAAATGATTAAAGAGTATAGAAATGCGAGTATGAGAAAAATCTCATTTCTTGCTTTCAGATTATTTACACGCTTTGAAAAAATGAGAAATAACTGAGGAAAAGATAGAAGCATTAAAGGATAACATGAGAATGGAAATGAAAGCTGATTTTGATTATTCTAAGGAAAGGGATTATACTGATCGTGATGATTTCTTTGGAAAATTCTGACTTTCTGAACATTTTTACCAAGAGGATGCTGATAGTTTACTCGAACCTGCAATTGAAAAAGTTTGTGGGAATTTAGATCGTTTTATAGCCAGTCCATGGAATGAAAAGGTTCAAGATTATTTTAACTCAGCAAAGTTTGTTTATGTAGAACATCCAAGGAATCCAGATTTTGAATCAATGAAAGTAGATATTGGAAAAATCTGACTTAAAGATGTTTCCGTTTTAGCGAGTCCCGATTTTTGAGTGGTATTTTCAGATACAGATTTCTTGATATTAGATTGGAAGTCTGGTAAGGAAGAAGTTCTAGATAATTCCGTTAGTGATCAGTTAAAAGTTTATGCACTTAAAACGCTTCTAAAAAAATGATTAACTTCATTAGATTGAATAAATATAGAAGCATATGAAGTTTATCTGGATAGTATGAATTCATATGGTGGAATACTAAAACAGGAAGATATAGATTGAATTATTGAAAAAATTAAAAATGATGTTGAAGAACAGAAGAAACTATTAGTTGAGTGAAATGCTTATAGAAATCAACCTGTAGATATGGTAATGTTTCGTAAGACTACAAGTGATAAAAAATGTGAACATTGTACATTGAGAGATGTGTGTCAAAAGCTTAATTAATTTACATATTGTATGAAAAAACTGGCATCTCTGCCAGTTTTTTTTGTATTTATGACAATCCAACTTCTCATAATTTATTAACAACTAATACCGTAGAAATTGCATAAGCTGCTCAAATTACAAGCACTCAAATTACTATGTATAAAATCGTTTTTCATATTTTTTTTCTATTTTCTGAATCGTCTGGCTTTGTAAATAAACTATAAGCTTGGATTATTATTAATATCAGAATTGCAAGCATAGTTAATCACATTACTCGATTAATAATTTGAGCTATCAATGGAACTGAACCAAAATCTGTAAAATGACTTCATATGTCTGATAACATTTTTGCATTATCTGGATTTGTTACAGTTTCTTGTTTTCACATGATTGATTCTACTACTTGTTTCGCTCACATAATAATTAGAATTCATACAACTGTCCATATAATAACTCATCCCGCTTTCTTTTTTGTGGTATCATCTGTTGATGTCACATAAGTTACGACTTTGGCAACTGTTATGAAAAACAATACTCATACCACCAAGTATAACGCTATTTTTATAAATGGGTAAAGAATTTTATCATAAAGCTGTGATGCAAGTCTAATTCAATTAAGTCAAATTATACCTGGTTCACCATTTGTAACTACTACTCCTGCATCATTTATATTACCAGAAATCACACCATTATCTCATACTAGACCATTTGCTATAAATTTTGCGGATACCATTATTATAATTCAAAGAATTCAGAATAGGACCATTTTCATTCAATCCTTACTTGAATCTTCTTTATCTGATACCATTATTTTGTATGCTCATATTAGGGCTATAGCCACTCATATTGCGATAAATACGTCAATAGCATATCATATCAATGCTATAACTTGTTCATTAAATGCTTCTCCGTTAACTGATTCACTTACTGCATCTGCTGTTAAATCACCAGCATGCTTTCCCATAATATGTTCTAAAGAACTACTATATGTATCTACCACTCCTGGAGCTGCTAATACATAGCTTATACTTGAAAAATTTAAAAAGCTGATTATGAATAGTAAGGTTCCAACTAATAATTTTTTTGTTAATTTCATTTATGTATGGTAATATAAAGTAAAATGTTTTATGTTTTGAATTTAATGAAAGATTAAAGAAACAAGTTCTGAAATGATTGGTATTTTCAGGAATGTTTTTTTATTCTTATAAAATAAAATTATTCTAAGTATTCGTAAAATAGTAGCTATAACTAAAACTATATATTCTATGGAGATAATTATTCATCTGTGAATGAAGCATATTATAGCTATGAATAATAAGTACTGAACAATTATTCATATTCAGAATTTTTGTCAGTGTTGATATTTTTGTTTTTCTGTTTCAAGAGCTGTTGTATAGTCTATTTTTTTAAATTTTGAAATAACATGTGCCGAAAAATATGATACCATTTCTCAAGGATTACAAAAAAATGATTGATTTATCGCTTTTTTTACATTTAGTGGAATTATGTCCATATTTGTAAGCAAAAGAACAATTCTGACTGCTATAAATGCAAATACTATTAATCAGATTCCATTTCAAAATAGAAGTGTTCAAAATATAAAAATTGTTCGTAAAAAAATAGATTCTTTTAGCCGCCGATATGGCATATTATAATCTTCTTGATGAAACCAATATTTAAAATTTAATATTGGAATATATGATTTCAATAATTGTTTTTTGTTTTGAATATCTTGCTTTATTTTTTCATCTTCTTTTCGCATACCAACGTTATTTATACATATTAGAATAGGAATACTAATTGTTATGTATAATATAATGCTTCATATTCTAGAAATTCATGAGAATATAAAATGATTATATAAAGAATTTATAATTGATACAGCTATTACTATAAGCAAAATAATGATATTGAATATTCAAACTTTGTAATATCAATTTATAAAACTTTTCTCTTCAGGTGAAAATTTTGGATTAACTCTTACATTATTTTTTACAAATGGAGAAAAAAACATTATTTCAGCTATTGCGGAAAGTTTGGCCTGTGATGAAACTATGTTTTCCTGGTTTTCCATAATTGTAAAATAAAATAAAAACTATGTATTCTTCTTTTTAATATCTGTTGTAATTAGTTCTTTCTCTGTAGGAGATGCTATAATTTTTAGAGCAATATGCTGATTTCCTGCAAATATTAATCACTCTCAAACACTACACGAAATCAATTTCTGCTGTTCTGCTTCTGACAAACCTAAAAGTTGATTTAGTGATTTGATTGAAGTGGTCGATTGTTTCAGAAGGATTTGAACAGAAGCGTTTGAAACGATAGGTTTTCAATATGGACTTCTTACAAAATCCTCAATATCCTGTGAAATTGTCGTAATTCATAATCAGTATTTTCTGGCTCTTTTTGTCATACTAAACATAAAGTTGGCTGAAACGTCATTTTGGAGCATAATTCGTGCTTCGTCACAAACCAAAAGTCTTTGACGTTTAGCTGATCTAACTTTAGTTCGGATAAAATTAAGCACATTATACATTGCTGGTGTTTTAAGTGCATCTTCAAGGTCACGAATACTAAATACAGTAATACGGTTATTGATGTCAACGTTTGTATAGTTATTAAACAATTTTCCAAAAGTTCATGTTGCATATTTACTTAAACGCAATCATACTTGTTCACCTCATTCCATTCAGTTTAAAACATTCATCAAATCTTCCATCAACGGAGGCTGTTTTCATTCATAATCATCATCTTCTAATGAAAAACCACGAAGCGCATACGTATTTTGCAAAGCTTTATCTAAAACTGCTTCTTCCTCTGCAGATAGATTTCAAATCAAAATTTGGATTAATCAGATTAATGTCATAATTTGAGAACGAAGAAGATCTCATTTTCCATATTCTACATCCTCAATTTTTGGAGGCAAATCAAATGGATTGATGTATTGTTGAGCGTTTGTGGCAATGTTAATGTAAGTTCATCCAACTGCTTCACATAATTCTTTATATTCATTTTCTGGGTCTATAACTATGATATCGATTCCATTTAGTAAATATCTTAAAACTTCGAGTTTAACTGTAAATGATTTTCAGGCTCATGATGTGGCTAGAATTACACTATTCATGTTTGGAAATTTATCACTAAATCTATCCATAATTATTAGTCATCATGTGTGTAGATTTAATCCATAAAAAATTCATGTATTCTGAACCAAATCATTTGAAATGAACGGAAAACTTCATGCGAGAGATGAAGTTACGGCACTTCTACCGATTCACAAATCATCGATACATAAAGGCAATGTAGAAGTCATTCATTCATCCATTCTGTGGTTTGCTGTTTTTACAGAGATTCCATATCATGACATTTTTTGCTCAAACTTTTTTCCATCTTCTCTCAATATATTTTCATCTGTGTTGTAAATCGTGAAATAATTTGATATTTCAAAATATCTTTCTTCTCTGGTACTTAATTTTTCTCTAATCAATTCTACATCTCTATATTGCTGTTCTACTTCTTTATCTGTAGTGATTCATTTAGACATTGCCTCATTTAGTTCAGCTTTTAATTGTGTTGATTTTCTCTTAAGCATAGCTTGCATTGCTGAATCATCTTCTGGATATATAAAAAATGACATATCCCATTTTGCATGCATTGACATCAAATCTCTAGTCCATAATGCGTCAATATATGTAGGATATCTTTGTGCGTAATATGTTTTTCAAAGTATACCACTAATATTCATCAGATTACTCTTATATTCTCGATATGATGGAGCTATATGTGATTTAAAATCTGCAATATTCGCTGTATACTCATCATCTACTTTCTTGATAAATCTTCTCATATCTGAAGTAATCATACTATCTTTGTATTCAGAATCAGGAATCTCTAAAATTTTTCTAATTTGTTCACGCAATTCATTCGCTTTTTTCTCACTTTCTGTCATTTTCTTTTCATCTTCTGTATCTTTTTTATTTCAATCTGATTTTTCTTTGTTGTCTTTATTTGCATTTTTATTAGATCCATCATCTGTTCAAAAAATATTGTCTAACATAGAATCTAGCCAACTTTTCTTCTTTTCTGGCTTTTGAGTATCATTTCATGAATTTGATTCCTGTGCTATTTCGTGATTTTGTGTCATTGAAGCAACAGAATTTTCTCAACTGTTTTGATTAGATTTGGGATTATCACCTTGTTTCTTTTCTTCATTTCATGTTGAATTTTGGTTTGAAGAATTATTTTTTTGGGATTGTTCTTTTTTTGGAGAACTTAGCGGTCAAAAAAGCAAATCAAAAAATCATGGAGTTTTTTGAGGTTGCTGAGCTTGTCAATTTTCTGTATTTGTTTGATTTTTATTTCATTCTTCTTTGTTTTGAGTATTTTCACTTTTTTTAGGTCATCAGAAAAGGGAATCAAAAAATCAGGATTTTTTTGTGGCTATAGGAAAATTATGATTAACAAAACCTCCATCTGAAAAAATACCTGTATAGTTTGTATCGTAAATAACGTTCAATGTTTGAGCTGACATTTAGATTCTAAACCGATTTTTTAAATAAAACTTATACAAAATAATTATATTCGAAAAATTTTTTTATGCAAAAATTAGACTAGTTTTTTGATAATTTTTGAATTTCTTATTATAAATTTATATAAAATATATTTGACTTTTTAGATATAAGATTTTTACATATTTTTTGATTTAAAAAAAATGAACATTTTCATGTTCACATTTTACCTATTTTTACCAGGGATGGGACTCGAACCCACACGACCGTGAAGTCACCAGATTTTGAGTCTAGCATGTCTACCAATTCCATCACCCTGGCATGTGTGAGCTACTTATAAAATTTTTCTTTTAAATTTCAATAAATTTTTTATGTAAGTGGTGTAAAAGTATGTTGTCCACCAATTCTAGGAAATCGATTATTATCACTATCATCTCCATTATTATCTCAATTATATTGTGGTTTAAATGCAAAATCCTTTTCTCTTAATGTAGAACTTTCAGGTTTAGCTTCCATTTCAATATTTTCTGCAAATTCTTTAAATATTCCAACAAACTCAATATCATCTAATTTTTGCTTGGCTTCATTCGCTAAACTTACGTATTCTTCTAAAATAGAACTCGCTTCTTTTGAAAGGACTTTATCTTTTTCTTTTAAGTATTTTGCCGTTTCTCAAGCAATGTATCAACATAAAAGAAATAATTGATTTTTTTCTGGATCTTTTTTTAATTCTTTTCAAATATGAGATGATAATTTTGGATATCTTGATACCAAATTAAGCATGTTTTTATTTGCAGTTTCAACTTCTCTTTTCAAACTATCTTTTCTCTTTTCTTCTTCTCCTGTTGAAAAAAATCCTTCAGGAGAATTATGTTGTTCTTTTGTTTTAAGTTGTTCTGTATCTTTAATATCTGGCAATCTTGGTCATAATTCACTAAATCATCCCATTTTAATAAAATAACAAAACTAAAAATTTTTATCTAAAACTTTTTCTAAATTCTTCAGCATCCTCTTTTTTTGACAACAATTCAGCGAACTCTAAATTCAACTTATGAAGTTTATTTGTAAGCCTCTTAAGGTCATGTAATGCTGTTTCATATTTCTTCTTCATTTCATTCCACATTTTTTCTCTTTCTTCTCTCGATTCTGTGAAAAAATATTTGAATAAAAATTCAACCTGTTCATCTGTAAGATGATCTACTGTTCATTGATATTTTTTATTTCAATATTGATCAATCAAGTTCAAAACTACAACTCTTTTTTGGTCAATTGTAAGATTTTTATACTGTTCTGGTAACTTCATAATCTGTTCTCATTTAAAGAATAAAAAATTCTACATACGGATTATATTCAAAAACGTAAAATTTGTCAAATTTTTTGGGAGAAAATTTATGAAATATTTCAGGCTTATTTTATCAAGCTTTGATTATCTAGTTTTATAACTTCACAATCTCGTAATTCTTGCATTTTTTTTACCACCTCAGAAATATCATAACGAGGATCCTGCTGATTATGGTAATATCGTTTATATCCATCGATGAATGTGATAGTTCAAAGATTATTAAATGGTTGGAAAACTTCAGATTGAGTTGCTACAATTATTCAAGTTTTTGATTTTTTGATTTCTCGTCGATTCTGATCTTTACGATTTTGTGTATCTGTAGAATATAAGTGTGTAATGAAATCATTTGAAAAAAAATCTGAAAGCTGATTCTCACGTGATCGATTGTCTGGAATGATTACTAAATTCTGTTTGGATTCATTGAAAGGAAGAGAAATGTCGGAAATGTTCAGCTTTTTAGTTTTTCATTTTATTTTTTCCTCACGTGCTAATAATTGGGGTATTTCAAATGATACAAAATATTTGAGAACGTTGTTGTAAGTGGAATATCGTTGGTAAACCATTCGATGAAGTAGTGCGAGAAATTTCTGGTCAAAAAATTTTGGATAAACTACTTCGTAAGGTGAAATAGGTGTAAACTGAGTTCTAATAAGTTCTGGGAAAGCAATCTCATCTCCGAGATTTAATAAAAAATCTCATCCACATTGGATCAAATCTCCTGCTTTTCAAATAGAAAGTGAAGATGAAAAAACTCTATCATGTCATGCAAACTGTTTGAATGAGAATAGATACATTTTCCAAGAAATACTTGCGATAAATATGAGAATTAATATAGTGAAGAAATAATGGAATGCAAGAAATTAAAAGTCATTCTGAGCGTAGCGAAGAATCTTATGTGTAAAATAGATAAGACGCATAAGATTCTTCATTTCACTTCGTTCCATTCAGAATGACGATTTATATGGTAACTAACTTCTAATGCTCTCAACAATCACATTAAAATTTCTCGAAGCAGTAAAAATAAATAATAATACTGAGCGAATGCATAGAAATCGTGATCTTTATCTACAAGAAAGGAAAAGGTTTACTGAATTAGTGGAACATTTGATTGTAGATATGCAAAAAATTGATCCAAATCTGGATGGAATAATCGCTAAAGATTGTATTTATAGATTTAATAAAGATTTACGTTTTTCGCCAGATAAATCTCATCCGTACAAATTACATTTCGGAGCATTTTTGTGTAGCGGTGGAAGAAAGTCTTCATTACCGTGATATTATATCCATATACAACCAGGAAATAATTCCATGATATGATGAGGTTCTCGGTGTCCCAGTAGAGATGAAGTAAATCGCATCAGATTACATATCTGGAAGAATTGGGACGAATGGAAAGAGATTACAGAAAATCAGACTTTTAGAAGATATTATGGAGAAGTAGAATGGAAAGATAATGTAGATGCTGAAAGAAGATTGAAAAGTAAAGTTTGAAGGGAATTATTAGAAAAAGCTGGAAAAAGATTGGCGAGAAAAGTGGTAAATAATCCTGAAATGATTGAAGTTCTACGTTATGTTGCATGGGTAGTCTCACATTGAATGAGTGATGAAGAAGTCTTGAGTGAAAAGTGATATAATGAAGTAGTTTCATGATTTAAAAAGATGAAAAAATTTAATGATTTTCTTTTAAAAGGGTTTTAAGCAAATTTTACTGGGAATTGAAGAACTTTATTTCCTCTTGCATTGACATTAATTTTCTTTATTCTACTATTTAGTGAAGAAATAAATTTTTAATTTTTCATGAAATTTACCATGTTATTTGACTTTCCTGCTTTCATAGAAGAGCTTAGAGAAAAAGAAGATAAAAAGGAAATCGTAGAAAAATACGAAAGGCATTTCTGAAAAATCCAATGAGATATCAAGGATCAAATTTGGTATACTAATTATTTGAGTAAGTTCTGATCTCAATCTTACCTCACTCCTGAAGATTTGGAAGATGATTTTGATTGGGATATCTTACAAAAATTAGTTATTGGATCTTTCTCAAGTGATTATGAATTAAAGCAGCAAGAAAAAGATGGATGATGGGAGTTATATATAGCTGTAAAAAGCTGAGATCAATCAATCGTAAAGACTGTTTCAGAATTATGGTCTTTCCAAATCATTAGATTGTATGAGATATACATAGAGGAACAAATGAATTTACAAATATTGATGAATGAAGAGGCTGAAGAAAAAGATGCATTGATTTCAGAGAGAGAAGTTAGACTAAAAAAATGGAATGCTGTACTTGATACTATGAATAGATCACAAGAAGCTGAATCAGCAAAGAGAGAACAAGAAGCTACACTTGGAGATTTAATGTGAAAATTATAATACTATAAATAATATAAAATCGGTTCTTAACGGACCGATTTTTTTATTTTTTAAATACATAATTACTACCGTCAATGAAATCAATATTTTTGCTGTAAAATCTTTTGAACGATTAATTATACGATTTGTATAATTTTTATTCAAATTTGTTATTCTTAAAACGGTACTACCTGTATTTTCTGTTTGTTAGAGAATGGATTTTAGTTTGGTTTTTATAATCAAATTTCTTTTTCTCTATCTTTTATGATATCCTCTAAATAAAGAGTTACTCATTCGGTATTATTTTCAATCTCGTCATTTGTAAATCTAACAATCTTAATCTCGTAATTATCATATAGTCGTTTTGTTCTTCCATCATCATAATATTGAAACTCATCATGGTATCATCAATCTACTTCAATTCATAAAAGTAGCTCTGAACAATAAAAATCTAAAATAAAATTTCATATTGTATGTTCTCTTTTGAATTTATATCACAGCATTTTTCTATTCCTGACTATTCACCAAAAAAGATTTTCAGCTTTTGTTGGTTGTTTTCTATGTTCTTTTGTAAAGTCTATTAAACCTAGTGTATATGGATTAAATCTGGTTTTATTCATTATAAATTGGTTCGTATAAAACTATATGTTTTTATAAGTCCTTGTAAATTTTACAACTCTTTCTTTTTAACTCTTCTCTAAATTTCCTCCTAAAACCTCCACCGGCTTCGCCACCTCCTCCTATTAGGAGGAGGTAAATACTTCCTCTACTTCAAGTTCCCTCTCATAAAGACCGAAAGTCTTTTAATCTCTCTCCTAATAGGAGAGGGTTGGGGTGAGGTTTTTGAAGATTTGAAAAAACTCCATCCCGAGGGACAGAGTTTTTCCTGATATCTAACAAACTATACTAGTTACCATTACTGTATACCATCAAGTCGTCAGATCCGTTAGCCTTCTTGAAGAAGTCTCCATAAACTGATTGTGGGATGAACACTTGAGCATCTCCAACCTCATAATAAACATAAGTTATTGTTTGAGCTTTAGTGTCATTCTCAGCTTTCATCAAATCTTCATTTGAATTAGACAATGCTTCATCTTCTGTAGAAGCTGCTAATAATTTACAAGCTGATGAATCAGTTGCTGCTGCTGCAGCTGCTGCATCAGCACAAGTTCCCTTCAATAATCTAACATTCTTAACTACTTCAGATCCATCTTTTTCAACATCTACAGAGTAGTAAGTCATATCTGCAGTCTTTCTTTGAGTTATGTGTAACAAAGCAGAAACGAAGTATTTCTTGAATGTAGTCTTAACATCAGTGCTTTCATTAACAGATTCAAGAGTGAATTCTATTTCAGCTGGAGTTTCTTTCTTAAGAGTAACTGTAACTTCAAGTCATGCAGTAGGTACTCTAGTACCTGGAGCAATTGTTGTTCCAGTATAATCATCTCCATCTATATCAATCTTGAACATTGTACCGAAGTCTTCAGCACTAACAGCTGCACCATCTTTCTTTGCAGAGAATACCATTTCGTTAAGAAGTACATCATCATCTCCTGCTTTAGAAGGTTTGATTGTGAATTTAGCAACTTCTCTCTTAGATTTTAGAAGAACTGTATTCTTTGCACTTGAATTAACATCGAGAGATCCTTGTTCTACAACCTTTACTTTAGCTGTATCTTCATCAGCGTTTCCAGCTGGGTTGTTGTCTTCATCTTCTCATTCGAATGCAATGTTGAATGTATTAGCTACATCAGCAGTAGTAGGTGTAAGTTCTATTTCAACCTTAACACTTACTGACTTTCAATCTGCAACTTCGATATCATCGATATCTCATTTTGCTTCACCTGCACTCCATTGAGCGTCATATTCTTCACCATCTATAGTAACATAGAATGTAGGATTTCCTGGAACAAGATTAAGAGCGTCTTCTATAGTTGTAATAACAAAGTTCTTCATAGTTACAGCACCTTTCTTTGCAGTATAAGTACCATCGAAGATAGTCTTTCTGTTATTTTCATTTACTATAAGTTCTACATCTTTAGTAGTCTTGTTTTCAAGAGAAGCTTTAGCAGCTTGAATCTTTACAGTAGATATAGAAAGTGATCCAACTATTCGATCTGCATCAACATCTTCTCCAGATTCATCATATTTCAAGTTGAATGAAGCGCTGTTAAGAGATCCATCAAATTCTATATTTCCTTCTACATCGTCTTTAATATCCATTCTTACTTCTACTTTTCCTGATTTCTCAACTTCAAGTCCAGTAAACTTGAATTTATGATTAGTTGCATCTTTAGTTCCGTCATATTCTTCACCTGCGATTACTAATCTCATTTCATCAACTTTATTGAAACTAGCAGCATCTTTAAGAACGATTTCTGCAGTTCATCTAATAGCTTCAGTTACTGTGATTTCTCATTCAGCAATCTTTACATTAGAAGCACCAGCTGCTGCATTTACTGTTCATAATTTAGTTCATGAAATCTTTATCTTTCCTCACTTGAATTGGTAAGCTGTCCAGTTAATATTTTCTATTGGTTTTTCTGGATCTTGACTTACTCTAGTTTGAGTTTTCTTATCTATAGCATTGAATTTAGTTAAGTCTTCAATGTAGTACTTTGACCATGCTCCAATGTTATCAAACTCTTCGTTTAATGACATTTTAACAATGATTGTAGCTGTTTCTTTTCCAGCAATTTCTACATCATCGAAAGAGATAACTAATTCATCTGATTTATTGAAACTCCATTTCAATCCTTTAACTTTTTCTCCGTTAACTGTAACTTCTACGTCTTTTGCGAATTTATCAGCTTCGATAGCATTATCTGTTGTATCTTCGTCAGTTAAAGTAAATCCTCTAACTAAGATAGCAGCATCAGCAGGAGCTTTTACTCTGAATTTAGCAACTTCGTAAAGTTCTCCAGCTTCCCAACTATAACTCTTAGTTTCTGAGTTTCTATCAGAGAATTGAACTTTTGATCCATCGTAGTTTACTAAGTCATAAGTGTATGGATCATAATCATCAAGATTTAAGTTCTTAGCTGTAGATTCAGCTGATACAACTTTGAATCCGATTGTAGATCCATTCTTTTTACCTTCAACATCTGAAAGATCATTAGTAACTAGAACTACAGTAGCTTTATAAGTTCCATCTACTTTTCTGTAGTCTTTTTTGATTGTCAATTTAACTTGTCCTTTACTGTTAAGTTCTTTAGCGTCTGCTATGATGTTTCCATCTTCATCCTCTAATTGAACTGTGTAAACATCATCTATAGTAGAGTATCCATATCTCTCAAGAGTAATGCTAGATATAGTTACTTCTTCAGATGTTTTGAAAGTTAAAGTGTCCAAATCAGATGTTCCTCCGATTAAAGCTTTTTTACCTTCAGCTGCTTTAGCAGTAACAGCTAAGTCTCCAGATTTAACAACTTCTCCGTTTTCATCTGTAGCTCCATCTCTACAAGCAACTGGACAATTTTCTGAATTTTGATCCACAGCACATGCTAATTTTACAAGTGAATCTTCACATTCAGGATTGTTGCTTCCTTGTTCAGATCTCATAAGCATAAGCATTACATATCCTCTGATTTCGTCTCTGTTCTCAGGATTATCTATCTGAGTCATAATTCCAGCAGCTTTAAGAGCATCTAGGTGTTTAGCATAGTAAGGAGTTCCTCCTTCATATTTATCACCCCATAAAACTCTTGATAAAGCTGTACCGAATTCAGCTCTAGATATTGTATCGTAAGGTCTGAATGCAGTAATTCCTTGACCCATGATACTTAATTGACAAGATTCGATAATGAAATCGTGAAGATCTCCTTTAACTGAATCTATGTCTGTAAATGTACAAGCTTTAGAAGTATCAAGTTCTTTTCCTAAAACTTCTTTAGCATATACAGATAACATTTTAGCCATTTCAGCTCTTGTAATGGCTCCGTACATATTAGCGTTATCAATAGAATCCATTGTAGTAACGCCTTTCTCGTGTGCCCAGTCGTAAGCATCTTGAAGTTCTTGGCTATAAGTTGCAGCCAAAGCTCCAAATGGAACAACTGTTTGTGCAAACAATGACACTCCAGCCAATGTTGCGAACAATTTTTTAATGTTCATGTTGTTTTGTTGAATAAAAATAAAAAGTCACAAATAAATCACCAAACAGGGTTGGGTTTCTGTGTCTCCACACAGTAAACTAATTCTCAGTGTAAAAATATTAGACACAAATGCAAGAGATTTTGACTAAGGTAGACATCTACATAACTTTCACCCTAACTAAAGGGACTAAGATATAAAATGCTGACTTACCGTTGTCAAGATCATCAAAGATTCGCGAGTATCTCGCATGGCGATGATCCCCCATTCTCATCAAACAAGGATGATGAATTTAGGCATCCGCAAGCACGTTCTGATATATTTTAAACAGAGAACGACCCTTACAGTTGAGATTACGACACATTTACCATTTTGTGACAAAATTAGACAAATTTAGTATAAATCTGTACCATTTTTGATGAGTTTTACTAGTTTTAAAGTACTATTTTATCATTTTTACTTTAACTTGACTTTTATAAAATTTATTATATTGACTCTATATAATTTAAGGAATTATATTCTTGGTGATCGAAAATTTTTACTCATCATGCCTATTATTCTATGCTGTTAGCAAAAATTTTAAATAATGCAATATAGATGAATTTTCTACCTCCACACTTTTCCGAATAACACCTCCTAGAAAAATTTTAATTAAAATTTTTCTATATATATAATATTATGTCATATTTCATTTTTAGACAACAAAAAACATTAGAAAATTAAGCTTTAGAACCGCAATATCTTTCCGTTTTTTATAAAAATTCACTACTATTGTGAATTTCACTATTTTAGTGAATTTTTAGACAACAATTTATCTATTTTCTAAAAAATTCACTGTTTCATAGAAAGTGTGAAAAAATTTGCATTTATTTTTTTTTGGAGTATACTTAGAAAAATTCACTGTTTCATAGAATAAGTGAATTTCACTATTTTAGTGAACTTTTAGACAGCAAAATGGACAACATGCTAGAACATCCATGAATCGAATTACAAGTTCTCATCAAGGAAAAATGACTTACACAGAAAGCATTTGCCTCTATTTTATGAAAGAAAGTTAGCGAAGTTAATGAACTATTAAAATGAAAAAGAAATATTACAATTCAGCGAGATTATCTACTTCATCAAACCCTCTGAACTCCGATTAAATACTGGATTTTAAAGCAAGTTGATTATGATTATTCTTTATTAGATATCGAAGAAGAATCTTCAGTTTTCCCTCTTGAAAAAGAGGAATTAGGTGATACTTGAAGTCATTCTGAGCAAAGCAAAGAATCCTGCATCAATAATGTCATTTCGAACGACAGTGAGAAATCCACTGAACAAATTAAGGATGAAACTCAGATAGATTTCTCCTTACAGTTGAAATGACAATCAAACACACAAAATTCTCATCAAGATGCTGAGCAAGTTTCTTCGCAAAACTCCCCAGAATGACAAACAGAAACACAAGTAAAATCGGAAGAAACTCTAATTCAAAAGCCCCCAAAAAAAATAGATGAAGATCACCAAAAAAGAGCCAAAATTTTTAAATCTTTTTAAATATATAATTTAATTAATCATATTTTCTTGCATTCTCTAAAGAATTTTATATATGTTGATTGTAAGTTTTATATTGTTAACTCGCATAATAATGAACAAAACTTTGAAAAAAATCTTTTTGTATTTTGCTGTATCATGAGCATTAATTCTCACTATTTTATGACTTATTGCAGTTTGGTGAAATATAGATAAGGGTGTAGTATGGCGTACATTTCTTACATATATTGTGTTATTTATTGCATTTCTTTCAATTTCTGGAGCTAATAAAATGTATGATAATTTTAAGAATTATGTTGAATATGCATCTATTTGAAACTGATTACTAACAATTAGTATTGTAGTTACAGCACTAATTATTTGTATATGAATATGGGACACTATTTTTGACTGGTCCTGGAAAATAATTGTCTCACTAATGATAATTAATTTTGCAACTTATATACTTGTTTTTTCTATGAATAAATGGTGATCAAATTCATCAGAAAACAAATCATCGGAAAATAAATAAAAATCAAATTCTTGTAATTATTGAGGTGCTTATATATTTTAGGTTTTGAATAAAAATCGTGTCAACATATCTCTGACAAAACTTTCTTACAGACTCGACTATTAGGCACTGGATTGCCAATAAAGCACAAGATTTTTATAATAAAAATAATTGTAAAACATTAATTGAAATCTGACCAGGGAAATGATCGATAACTAAACTAATTCTGGATATTTCTCCAGATTTCGTTCTTTTTGAAAAAGATGAAACTTTGAAGAAAATATTGGAAGAGGTGCTATCAAAAAAGGAGAATTGAGAAGCAAAAATCATTCGGTGAGACGTTTTGGATTGAGATTTAGAGCAGTTTAAATGAAAGAAAAATCTGACTTTTGTGGTATGAAACCTGCCATATTATATTACATCTCCCATTTTGAGAAAATTTTTCTGAGATGGAAAAGGAGAGTTTGCAGGCTGACTTTTTATGATTCAAGATGAAGTTTGACAAAAACTCCGCTTTGATGCAGGTAAAAAATCGTACCTGTATTGGATTCTTAATTATGCTTATGAAGTTCAATATCTCAAAACTGTTCCTGCAAAAGCATTTTCTCCTGCTCCGAAAGTTAAGAGTTGTTTAATCTGACTTGTAAAGAAAACTGAAGTTCCAAATATCAAGTTCTATGAATTAATCAGATTTTTAGATTTATTTTCTCCGTATAGTAGGAAAACTTTATGAAAGATTTCCAAAATAATTAGCAAAAAGTGAGGTAGTTTCACTATCCCAGAAAATTTAAGCAACAAAAGGCTGGAGGAGTTGGATTGGACTCAATTGGAAGAGATTTTTAACGCTTAAATTTTTTTATAAGCAGTTCTTTGAATAAAATCTTTTTGTTAATAAAAAAGTCTCATAAAATTTGATTTATTTTTGTCGTTGTGTATAATTGTTAGGTAATATTTATTTTATTATTTTTTAGCAAAATGAATTCTAAAACTTTTAAAAATTTCTTCACTTGATTTGCAATTTTAGGAATTATTATTGTGATGGTAATGGCTCTTATCGCAATTTGGTGAGATATTTCACCTGAATTTATGGAGCGTACTATTGTGACATACGTAATCGTATTTTTTTCAATATGGCTTATTAGTGTTTGTATTAGAAACTTTGGATCAAAAGATAAATAAGATTTTTGTGTTTTTACCTAGTAAATCTTATTTTTTAAAAAATCTATAAAAAAACTTGCATTTTAAAAATTTTCGTCTATAATAGCACTGTACCCAAAATGGTGCTATTTTATTTCTTAACCAATTATAACCATGTTTAAAGGAAAAGTTTACGTTTACAGAAACAACAACGGTAAAGAGGAAGAATTTGAGAAAGAATTCGATAACCCTCAAGAGTTCGACAACTTCAGAAAAAGTTATCGTCAACCCGAATTCGAAGGTCCTTTTATGGGATTAGGAGATCGAGCTCATTTGCAAAATTATTTTGATAATTTAATCAATAGAAGACTCTGATTATGAACTATGATAGAACCAGAAGAGGAAGAACAACAATATTTACCAAATTGAGTAAATCTTAGCAAATATAGGAATGCTATTCAAGATATTGAAGACAAAAAAGCCTATAAAGCTGAAAAACTTCAGAAACTGAAAGATACTTTGAGTGAACTGAAGGATTATAAGAAAAAACTCAAGGATGCTTGAAGAGATGATTTGTTAAAAGAAATTGATAATGATATTGCAACTACACAAAAAGAAATCGATTCTCTAGAAAAATAGGATTGTGAAATATTCATATAAGTCCCACAAATGTGGGACTTTTTTTATTTTCTTGTCATTCTAAATAAAGCGAAGATTCTACTATTTCTGTGCCCCTTTATTGAAAAAAATTTTTCCCAGCTAAGCGGGGTGAAAAGGATCTTAGGCTTTTCGTTTATAAACCTCACTCCACCCTCTCCTAATAGGAGAGGGTAGTCACGAAGTGATGGGAGAGGTTATCACACAAGATTCTTCATTTCATTCCGTTCAGAATGACGTTATATCACATACTCCACTTTTGAACCAATTTCTATTTCTTCACCATCAAAACATTGAATTACATTTTCTAGTTTAACTTCATCCACTGGATCGATTTCTGGACAGTTAATTTCTGGACGAACTGAAAGAAAAATTTGACCTCTTTTTTCTCGAACAGATTCCACAAATCCAATCTGATTTCTTCATTTCCTTTTCTTTTCACGAGCCTTCAAAAGTTTATCAACCTGCGTGCGAATAGTTTTAAAGCGAGAATGAATAATATTGTCTGGAATCTTATTTTCGAATGTTGAAGATTTTGCTAAAGGTTCATCATGATATTCAAAAAGTGCGATATTATCGAAATAATCTTCATCCAAGAATGATTGAAGAAGTGTCATATCTTCATCAGTTTCGCCTGGAAATCAAATTATAATATTCGTACGAATGAATGAATTTGGGAATAGTTTACGAATTCATTTCAATAACGTGTGAATCATTTTATCGTCATAAAAACGTCCCATTGTTTTGAGTAATTTTGGAGAAATATGCTGCAATGGAATATCAAAATATGGAATAAAATTTTCAAGTGAAGCGAATTCTTCGAGTTGTTTCAGAGTTAGAATATCTGGGTATAAATACAAAATACGATATTTGAAATCATAGGGAAGTTTGTCTAATTCATGAAGTAATGGTAATAATTGAGATTTAGATGAGAAATCTGTCCCATACCTCATTGTATCTTGTGCAACTATAATCAATTCTTCAATTCACTGTTTGAGTAGATTTTCTGCCTCTACTAGAACCGATTTAATTGGTAAGGATGTTAAATTTCATCTGATTTGTGGAATTATACAGAATGCACATGAATTATTACATCATTCTGCAATTTTGAGGTATTCATAGCGATTCTCGTAATTTGTGAGCAACCTAGGAGCCGAATATCGACAGAAGTCGTCAAAAGTTTGACTACGTTTTGTGAGATTTTGTAAATTTGTTAAATTAAGGTCATTTCGCGAAAGATAGGAAATATTTTCATTTTCAAGCATTTTCTCTCGCCTGCGGAGTTCCTGTTCAAGTTGTCATTCTGAGCGTAGCGAAGAATCTTGTGTATTTCACCTAAGATTCTTCATTTTTCACCCAGCTCAGCTGGGCAAGTTTCATTCCATTCAGAATGACATACCATTTCTCAGCAATTTCTCGAAATATTGAACACCACATCAAATAATGCAGACTTTTTTCTTTTTTGAAAGTAATTTCTCAATTGTCTGAAACATTTCCTCACGACCGGAAGAAATGAAACTACAGGTATTGAGAATAACTAATTCAACGTGTGAATCATAAGGTTCGGAATAATATTCAATCTTGTCTCCATTTTCGCTCAAAAGTTTTCACAAAAACAGCTGGCTGTCTACCAAATTCTTATTACATCCGAGATTTATCATAGAAATATGAACTTTTTTCATTCCTAAATTAGAGATAATTAATCAAAAAAGATGATAAATATCTTCGTATTAAAGTAAAGAAAAATACTTTTATATTTATGCAATCATTGTTGATTTATTTAAATATGTCATATCTGGGTAGTAAGAATAGATTAGAGAATCTCATTTAATTTTATTCATAATTTCACCTGGATTATCTTTGGTAAGAATTGTTATACAACCCTCACTTGTAGAATCTCATGCTTTATGTCAATTCCCATTTCTAGACCAAAAAAAACTTCAGACTGGATGAATCGCTATTCATCTACTAGTTTTCGGATCATTCGTATTTGCATGATTATTTGAATACTCTAATCACGTCAAAAATAATCATTTCCAAGTTCTTTTGGAATTAGATTTTAAAATAGATGGTGTTCTAAAAAAACCTATGCTCGTTTTATTTGAACCTTTCTCATTGGAAAAATCTGTAGTTTTTTGAGTATCCCCAGAATTTTTTCCATGTCACGTTGGCACACAATTTTCTACTGTTAAAGTTTTCATGTTTATCACGTAGAGTCTATTTTGACTCACTGGTTTTGAATAGTCTATAACCGTTAAATAATCTTTGTTTCTTAAATTATTTTTTTGTTTATTATATCATTGCATAGCTAGATAAAAAGGGAAAAAATCTGGTTTTTCTCTTCATTTTAATTTTTTATATAGTTCATTTATGTTTTCCGTATTTTTTTGCTTTTCAGGAGCAAAAAGATTAACTTTTACCCATTCTTTTACAGATTTTGGCACCAGATTAACAATACTATTTCGCAATTCGGTTAATTTATCTACTCAATAATTAAATATATCTTTTAATCAGCTAAGAGCTCATTCCATTCACTCTAAAAACACCTCTGCTATTCATCTGTCATCTTCTTTTATAGTAGGTTTTCTAGGAGAATTTTCACTTTCTTTCTTACTAATTTCAATTAGTATTTCCTTTATATCCTTTCAATAATTATCCAATATGTATTTTAATTTCCGAGTTCATTTTTTTTCTACTCTTGTAGTCCCTTGTTCTGATGATCAGTAAATCATATAATCTACCATTTTTTCTAGTTCTTTATCTTCTTTGCTTCATAACTTTCATGAACATATATAATCCACCAAATCATTTTTTTTTAAAAAATCTGTAGGTTTTATAAAAGTATTCAACTCATTTATTATTGCTTCAACTTGAAACTTTTCCATAAATGAAAGAATATTTTTTTGTTTTCTCCTAGAATCTTCAATAACATCTGATTCTGTTAACATTCAATTCTCTAGATTATCTAATCCTGACATTTTTGTAAATTAATAGATACAGACATCTCTATATTACTCAAAAACTTTTATTTTGTCAAATTTTTTGGGGTTTTTTATTTTAAAATAAAATATTTTATCATCATAGCCATTCCAATTCGGAATTTTTTTGTTTATAATTCATTTTTAAGTAGGATAAGTTTTCATTTATTTCTTTTGGAATTATTTTTGAAATTTGGTCGATAAAATAAGATTGTGCATCCATCTCATATTGCTTATTAAACAGTGATGAAATATTATTTATCATAATTTCTTTTCCTTTCCAACTCAGTGAATAATTTCACGATTTTATAGTCTTTTTAGCTGTAGTGTATAAATCAAAATATTCTTTTAATTCTGAATTATAATACAGCATTGAATAATTATTTTTTAGATATTTTTGAATCTCTGTTATGTATGAATTCTGCATCGAAAGTAGTTTTTTATTCTTTTCTGTCGTAGAATTTGGGATTTTTTTGCAAGAAAATTGTGTCTTATTGTATGAAACACAGAGTTTATCTCATTTTTTCACAAGAGTTATTTTCTTCACGATAGCGAGTTCTTCTGCTGGAATTTCACGGACTGAGGTATTATTTGAATTAAATCTTATACCATCTGATGCCTTTCAGTAACAGAATTTATCGAGTTCTTCTCACTTATAGAGTAAAGAAATACATGATGCTGAATTTGGCAAAGAAAATGATCATTTGATTGTTATTTTTTGGTTTGGAACTAGATTTCAGGCTAACTTCTTTTTGGTTTTTCAATTAATAAGTAAAGAAAAATCTGGACTTAAATCTAGTAAATTTAGAGATTCTGGAAAATCTTGTGATGGTGTTCGCAGAAGTGAAATTTCTTCTTTTCAGCTATCTTTTCATGATGGATTTGGAATTATGGATTTGATTCTTACATTTGGAAGTGATGATGAAACTTGTCATGAAAATACTAAATCTTCCTCTGAAAGTGAACCATTTGGATTGTAACATCGTATATCGAAAGTATAACTTCATTGATTTAAACTAACACATGTTGCACGATTATTTGGTAGTCAGAAATTTCATTTTAAAGTAATATCTGAAGATGAAGAAATATCAAGAATTCAGAATTCTGATAATTTTTTAGTCTTCGTAGTTCAGGTTGCATATTCACTTCGTGGAAAGATTGTTAGATTAAAGTCATCTGAGAAATCAATGGAAGAAAGTGTTGAAATCTGAGAATTATCAACTTTCAACTGAACAATTTCATTTCATGAATCACTTCCATCTGGATTATAAATCACATTTGAAATTTTGATGGAAAATTTTTCATAATCTACACCTCGAGCTTCTGGTTCTTCTGCTATTGATTTTCCACATGTAGAAGCTGACCATAGTCATTTCTCAGATTTTTTTGCATTTTCTTCGGCTTGTTTAAATACTGATTGCTGTGAATATGCTGTTTTATATGTATATTCTTTTGCATATCATTCGGCGATTAGTGTTTCGTTTACAAGTTTTCAGTTTAAATAAACATATGCGAGCATTCTACCATAAGCGTCACTAGATGATGAATTTGGGTCAAATTCTAGAGTTACATACTGATTTTTGATTAGATTTGTTAGATAGTTTTTTGCTTCTTTTCAGAAACATTCAGTCGTACGATAACGAGCTGTATTAGATTCTGGGGCATCCACTCATAGCAAACGAACAGATTGCAAACTTCAATCTTCCTTACGATAACGGAAAGTATCCCCATCAATTACTGAATATACTTTCACGGCTCAATCTGGAATTTCAATTTTAGGCTTATTTGGATTATATGTATATGTTGAGAAAATGTAGTTATCATAGAATAGAATTACTACAACATCTGAACCATCTTTTGTAGAATTTGGAAATCCAAAACTTCATTTCAAAGTAAGAGTTGAATATGGTTCTAGAGTTCATGTAATCTTTTTATTTGTAGCATTAACTTTCATTTTGATTTTGGAAAGGTCTAGTGGTTTGTAAGAATTTGACTGAATTGTTATTGTTTCATTTCACGAATCACTTCACTCTGGATCATAATTAATATCTATGATAGAAAGCTGATAATCTGATGGATTGAAATCGTCAGATTTTTCTTCTTTTGGTTCTTTTTCGGTTTTTTGTGAAGAATAACAGTATGAATCTAGTTTTGAATCTCATGAGTATAGATAAACACAAGCTCATGCGTCCACGAATCAGAAACTTTTTGTGAATGTATCTATCGTATTTGCGTAAAGAATTCCATCAATATATTTTTTTGTAGTCGCTGTGGATGTCTTCAAGTAATAGTTGTGATTTTTAAAGTCGATATCGTATGGAAGGAATGATTGTAGTGTGATAGATTCTGGTGTCTTTGGCTCTAATGAAACTATTTTTATCTGTGTTCCGTCATTCTGAGGAGCTTGTTCCGAAAAATCTTGTGTATTTCACGAAATAATAGTATTTCATGTCTGAACAGAATTTCACGTTTGGATAACATTTCATGTCTCACTTCAACATAATTCAGATTTTGTAGGGCATGAACATCCACCTCATCATCACACATATTTTATCTTTTCAATTATCTTTTCATTATACTTTGAAGTAGCAGAAAAATATTTTAAAGCTGATTCGTCGAATCCTGGCGAAAACTCCATCACGTTGTCCATATTATCTCCACATGAATGGATGAAACCATTGTGATAATTTGACTTTTCTAATGATCATGTTGTGATTTTTACGATGTCCAAAACTTGTCTACTTTGTCCATCTATACCATATAATTCCAGTTCTCAACTAAAAGATTTAAATCCTAAATCTGGGTGCAATACGATGGTTATCAGTCCAGCTTCTGTTAGTGGTCAAGCTTTTGTTGTCAAAATCAGCCTTGTATTTTTCTCTAATTTTTCTCTGTCATAAGTTTCAGTTTCCCTATCCAAGTCTATAGTTATTGGCTGTACAAGTAGACTTCATGAAAGTAGTAAAGAATCGTAATCATACATGATATCTTCATGAATGGAAAATTCTACAAATGGATCATATCTGCTTCATCATCGAAAAATCTCGCTGATTGTCATTATATCTTTTCTCGCATTTGAACAATCTGCTATGTCAGAATCTCCTTCTTGTGGGGAATCTTCGGGAGATATTCAATAATCAATTATTTCGTTTGCTGATGTATATAAAACTCATGGATTAGCATAATTGTATGTATCATCTGAAAGATTTTCATCATCATTTGATGCTGACCAAGTGACGATAGGTCAGTTTTCAGTCAAAATTTTATGAAACGATACTCCATAGTCATCTCTTTTATTTACTCGATATTCATGTGCGTAGAATGAATCAACCTTTTCTCATGAGAGAAGTAAAGAAATCTGAATTTCATCCGTGTCTGAAATAGAAAACTGTGGATAGTTTCACTCATTAAGTAAAATGTTTACGTTTCAACTAAAATCAAACATTTCATTTGAATCAGCGATAATTAAGAAATCGTTTGCTGGAATTTGTATATTTTGATAGATATAATTCGTTTTATCGTCTGAAAATATATGTCATGAAAGTTCCATATCTCAAAGAAAATCTTTATCTCAAATATTGAAAATTTCTATCCATTCATCTTCATCATCGTAGAAAACTTCGGAAATAATTAAGTTAAAATCTGAATTTTCTCACGTTATGTTTCAAGTTCATGTTTCATCTCCAATTCAAGAATCATTTCAAGTTCAAGTTTGATCTCAACTTCATGGAATGTTTGAGTCTCACGTTCAAATTCAAGTATTATCTCATGTTCAAGGATTTTCTCAAGTTCATGAATTATCTCAATTGTAAGGATAGTCTGATGGTCAATTTCATATCCATGGATTTCAACTTTTTATGATTATTTTTCATGGATTAGCTATAAAATTTCATGTAATATTGAAAGTATCATCTGTTGTTGTGATTTGAATTTCTCGTCAGTTGTCGTAAATTCTTTGGAAAGTTGGACGTGGTTTGTTTGTTGGAATTTGATTATTACTAACTGTAGATTTCTCTACATTGAACGTATCTATTTCAATTCATGAATATATCAGACTAACTGAAATTTCATCTGAATCTGCAATATTAAATCATGCGTTATTTACTGATAAAATTTCGTCATTAATTAATCAAATTTCTGTTTTATCTGCTAGAATTATTGAGGAATATGCGGAAATGTTCAAATTTTTAGTATATAATGAAGATTTGGCTCATGAAAGACTTAATTTTCAAGAAAAATCTTTATTGGAAAGGTTTGTAATCTCTATTCGTTCTGTAGTTCAAAGTCGGTAAATTTCGGAGATGATTAGGTTTGGTGTGTCTATGTTCTGCAATTCGATTTCATCTTGTCATTCTGAACAAAGTGAAAAATTCATGAATATATTGTCATCAACCCTCTCGTCACTTTGCGACACTCCACCCGTCAGTGGAGAAATTTCGCTCCCTGTTAGGGGAGCCGCCGAAGGCTGAGGGGTTGCTTCAAGATCTCACTGTCATTCTGAGTGTAACGAAGAATCTTGTGTGTTTGTATTCATTTCTCACATAAGATCCTTCACTTCATTTCATTCCGTTCAAGATGACAAATTATTAAGGGTCACCTCCAATTCTTGAGCAATACTTAAATTAAAAATAAGAGGAAAAAAAGATAATCGTAAAGCTACGACTAAGCGAAGTTTTTTCATTTTTTAATGAAAATATGTAAGTAAAAATTATTTCAATATTTCATTTAATATTGTATGTTTAGCTTTTCAAATTTCTTTATGAATATCTGTTAAAATTTCTAGCTTATGATAATCTTTGAGTGAAATAAGAGCATCATGTAAATCTTGTGTCGTAGTTGGTTTAGATTGTTCAACCATAATGTCGTTAAAATTTTTTACATACCGTTCAGCATTAAGTTTCTGGTCGTGTGTTCGAGGTATTGGAACTATGATACTTTTCAGATTAAATAATTTTTGTTCTGCAAGTGAAGTAGTTCATCCACGAGTGAGAGAAATATCGCAGTGCTGGTATAAAATTCACATATCGTATTGCGAAAGAAAGTCATATGTTGTAACGGAAGGAAACTCTTTAAAAATTTGTTTGAGGTCTTCGTTTAGTTTTCCAAGGATTATGTGATAATGGAATGATTCACGTAAGGCTTTATTCTCTTTGAGTAAATCAGCCAAACATTCATAAAGTTTTTTGGAACCTTGGGATCATCACATTACGAGAATGGATGGCTTTCCATCTTTTTTTTCAGCTTTTAGATAATTTGTTAATTCTGAATTTGAATTTCAGGTTGGAACTATTTCATCAGATAATATTTGTCCGACCACGATAGCTCATGGAAAAACTCAGTCAAATCCGCAAAATGATTGTTTGGAGAACTTATTTCAGATTCTGTTTACTAATCATGGTTTCACATCTGATTCGTGAACATAAATTGGTTTACACAAAAATCTTGCAGCAAAAACTACTGGTAAAGCCACATATCATCATTTACAAAAAACTACATCAGTTTTAGACTTTCGTAGGTAGAATATTGATTGAAAAAATCATCCTGCAAAAAGAAACAAATCTCTGATATTTTTTAGGCGAGATTTTAGAGGAGTCTCCCTACGCCATTTTCATGATAAAATAGAAATAAATCTGACTTTATCTCAAAATTTTGCTGCTGTTTCTTGTTCTAGTGAATTTTTTGATCAGAATCGGATTATTTCTTTGACTTGATCTGAATATTTTGGCTCTGAAATTATAGTTTCGATTAGAGATTTAATAGGAAAAACGTGTCATCCCGTTCCACCTCAAGCCATAACTATTGTCTTCTTTTTCATTATTTCAAAGTAGACATTGTTAAATACAGTGTCTAGTATTGTCAATTTATGTAAAAAATTCAAGAGGAAGATTCAGAAAATGAATTAAAATTATAATATTTTCTAACTATGTTCTATTTTAAAATATTTAGATTTTCAAAAGCATCTTTAGCTGTAGAATAACTTCATCAATTACTTGATAATGTTACAGATTTTCATGTAGATTGTGTTATTATAGGGATAATATCATCGATTATTGGAGTAAAATAAAATACTCTACTTTTTCGTAGATTATAATCATTTGATTTTCAATTATTTAATTTTTCTTTTTCTTTTTTTATTTTTTTCTGTACTCAGTCTCGATTATAACTGTTTATTTTTCATCAAAATAAAATTGTAACAGCTGATGGAATAGCGTCTTTTATAATATTGAAAAATCCATTATAAATTATTTTTACATTATTGTCAGATAAATCTAGTGTTACTGCATTTCAATTTTGTTTTATTATATTATTTTTGATTAAAGAGGTAATTAAAGAAGATTTAGCCATTATTTTATTAAAATCTATTTTTCATGTATATTTTCCTAATTCCGAATCATTTGAAAAATTATCCCAAACTTTTTTTAGTCATGATTCAACTCATGACTTTAATAAAGCCTCCTTTATTTCTACTTTTTGTTTACCATTTTCTGGTGCTTGTGGGTTTGTACCATTATTAGGTTGATTTACTTGTGGAGTTTCAGTAGTTTGTGGTGGTTGATTTGTTTGATTATCGGTAGATTGCTGTGGTTGATTTGTTTGTCATGGTGTTATTGGTACAAATCGTTCATTTTTATATAGTTCTA
>CAMJDC010000008.1 GCA_946404285.1 uncultured bacterium
TATAATTTATTACGTTATTGGATAAATTTTGGGTTATAATTTATAAGATTTTATTCTATTGTATTTTCGCTTATATATTCTTTTAGTATATTTTTAACTTTTTTAATATCTTCTTTTGTAGCTGCAGGTATCCCTTTTAATGGATAGTCCCATCATAATTTTTCTCGTTTTGAAAGTGCCATTGTATGATATGGTAGGAGATTTATTTTTTGGAAATTTTTCAAAGTCTGAATATATTCTCATAATTTTTTGATATCATTTTCATTGTCAGTTATTCATGGTACAACTACATATCTTATCCAATAATTTATTCATTGCTCATCGATATAACGGATGAAATCGAGGGATGTTAAGTTTGATGTTCATGTAACTTTTTTATGTAACTGTGATGTTATTCATTTAATATCGGGTAAGACATGGTCCGTATATTTTAATGCTTCTTTTACATCATCATTTAATAAAAAGCCGTTGGTATCTAAACAGGTATTGAATCAGTTCCTTTTTAAAAGTTTAAGAACTGGAATTAATTCTTTAATTTGTAGTAAGCATTCTCATCACGAAAAAGTAACTCATCAATCTTTTCAAAAATATTCTTTTTCTTTGTAGACAAGTTTTAATATTTTCTCCTTAGAGATTTCTTTGTTTATGTCTGTAGCAATTGTGTCGGGGTTTTGACAATATAGACAACGAAATGGACAACCTTGCAGAAAAAATACCATTCTGATTCATGGTCAATCCTGAGTTGAGAATGTTTCATAAGAATGGTAATTTAACATTTAATCTAGGTTTACATTGTGATAAACATGATCTACATCATCGTTGTCATTTAAATTATCCAGTAGGTGAGTGAATACTTCTAAATCGTGTCATTCTAGTGTTACAGTATTGTCTGCAAAATAGTGTAAATCGGCTTCAGTAATATGGTATCATAGCTCTTCAATTTGTTTTCTAACTGTAAGGAAATCTGTTTTTGTAGTATAAACTTCGGCTACTCAATCTTCAACACTTACGTCTGTGATAGCTAAATCCATCATAGCCATTTCAACTTCCTCATCGTCGAATGGTGTAACTTTTTCTAGTTGTCTTCATTTATCTTCATATTTTTCGGATAATCCATCGATTACAATTAAACCTTTTTCTTGAAACTGTCGAGCAACGGCTCACATTTCTGCCATAGCTCATCCTCATTTAGTCAGAATTGTTTTTATATCTGAACTAGTTCTATTTGTGTTTGATGTAATGGTTTTTATTAGAAATGCAGAACCGTTTGGTCAGTATCATTCATATATCATTTCTTTCATATCTTCTCATTCAAGTTGTCCTGATCATTTTAATATTGCTCTATCAATTACGTCTCTTGGTAATCAATTATATCTGGCCTTTTCTAGTATCATTTCTAGTGCTGGATTCATTTTTGGATCTGCTCAGTTTTTAGCTGCCATTTGAATCTTCTTTCAGATTATTGAGTAGATTCTAGATTTTGCAGCATCTCCACTTGCTTTACGAGCAGCAATACTGTGTCGTCTTCACATAATATTATAATAAGAAAAATAAAAAAATCTGAACGTAGTTTATTTTTTTGATGTTTAATTTCTAGTGAAAATTTACTTAATTTTGGATTAAATTCTTTAACTTGCATTTTTATTTCCAATACGTATATTTTATTTTAGACAATTTTTTATTATTTTAGTGTTGTTGAGTAATGAAAACTGTGCTTGTTATCGCTTTGGTGATACTATGATGTGTATTTATGGCGTGTGTTTTGATGATGTCTCCAAAATGATGAATTTGACTTTGAATTTGAGGTTTTTCTGCAGGATGAAATGAGTATTGAAGTAAAAAATCAATTGAATGAAAATTAAAAATGGCAGCTATGGTCGCGTGAATATTGTTTGTTGGAGTTTGTGTATTTATGCCATTTGTTGGTTAATTTTATATTTTGTGCTTTGTTATGTGGTATACTCCATATGAAACGAGTACACGAAAGAGGGTATGAAAATATCTTCTGTGGGGTGTATTTATTCTTTGGATATTAGTTAGCTTTGTATTTGGATATTTCTATTTATTGGCTACTTGATCTCAGCAAGAAATAAAGTGAGGAACTTTTGTTGAATGAATATTTGATGAGGTTTCTTATTTGCCTTATTTAAAATCTGATAATCAGAGTGCTTTTTATCAGAGATTTTTGTTTAAATCTTGTTTAGATTCGTATAATCTGAATGTTATTACTACTGAAGAGTGATGAAAATATGCTGAGTGATTATGTAAGGTTTATACAGAGGATGATAAAACTTATACAGTAAAGATAATGGATGAGGATGCAGAGTGGTCTGATTGAACTCCAGTATCTATTCAAGATGTGTTTTTTACTTATGATGAAATATTGCGTCAAAATCGTTGGGAAATTCAGAGTTTGAATGCTTGGAATTCTATTACAGTTTCATTGGAAGATTGAAAAGTAAAAGTTACATTTCCTTCTGCTAGCATTGATAATATTAATTTTTTCACTAATGCAATTTTGCCAAAGCATGTTGTTGAGTCGATGGATTTAAATACGTATAAAGATTATTTTTCATTATCTCCTGTGACAAATTGATGTGCTAAAATAATGTCGCAAACAAAGGATGTAAATAGTTTGATTTTTGATTTGAATGCGTGTGATGATACAAAATTTTCTTATTATCAAATTAAGAATTATTGAAGTTTTGAAGAATTTGAGAACTCATTAATATGAAAAAATAAAAAAGCGATGGTTGATGTTTATGAGTCAATTTATGGTTTGGAATGATTCACATGACAAGATGTTCTGACTTCTAAGTTGTTGTGAGTGTTCTTTAACACAGATTCTGGTAAGGCAAATATCAGATTAAGAAGGGCTTTGTGATGATTGATTTATCATAACTTTTTCACATGAGATTATGCTCAGTATATTAACAAGTATAATTGAGATTTCTTAAATTATTATTTATCGGCATGAGAAAATGTTGTGGATTTGCTGAATCGTATTAATTTATCTGATGAAGACCTGGTAGATGCCTCGGATTTAAAAGATTCTTGAGCTCAAGAATTACCAGCAAGTATGTCTATAAATTGAGTTGATAGAAAATTTGTTTTCTTTATGCAAAAACCTTCGGAAGCCAGGAATTTGGAAATAAAATTTAGTAACGAGTTTTCCGATATAAAAGTAAAGTCTTCGGCTGATGGTTATGTTTGGAGTCAAAAGTGATATAATGCAAAGGATAAGAAGATTAATTATAAGTTACAGATTTGACAGAATTTGAATGTATGAATAAATAATTTTACAGTATCATGATTTATTAAGAAAAAAACTTATACTATAGCGAGTATAGATGTTTATGTGTTTGAAAACTTGGATACAAATAAGAATGTTGATAATGATTGGATGTTGAGTGTTTTGTATTATAATGATCCAGCTTCTGTATTCGCTGTTCAGCAAATAAGAGATATATTCAAAAATGCATGAATTATTGATCATTTTGTATTTGAGCCTGTGTATAATGTCGAAGAATTAGAATGAAAGTTTGTTGTTTGAACTTATGATATGTATGTTTGAGCTGTAGATTTGTGAAGTAGAAATGACATTCTAAATTTATTTGGAACTGAAGATCCTAAATTGAATCCTTCGAGATATAGAAATCCGATTTTAACTTCTATGATAGGGCAGTATCGTAAAACTCATGATGATCATGTTCAATGAGAAATTAATGCATTATTGGCTCAAGATATGCCTGTTATATTTTTGTGAAATACATATGATAAAATTCAACTTCAAGAAAAGATAAAGGAATCGGTTTTCCCTGATGACGAGGAATGAAATAAAGTAGAAGTTTATGCTAATAAGTGGAGAAATGATATTTATTCCAAATATTCGATTGTTCATAGTGTACGTTTGGATGAAGATAAAGCGTTCGATATGAATAATTTTGAAGAATATGTTTTATCAAACTTATTCTCAGATGGTAAAGTGGATTTTAGTGTTAAAGATACTGAAGGTTGAGGAGTTGTTGATTGAGATTCAGTTGAGCAGAATGATGAACAGTGAAGTGTAGATGAATTAGATAATGTGAGTGAAAATCAGGATTTAAGTACTGCTTTGGCTACTGATAAAAGTGAACATAAAAATGATGGGAAGAGAATTCCTTATTATAGGTTTGATTTTGCTAGTAAATTGTATCGTTAATGATAGTTATTTGATATCTTTATTGATTATAGAATGACTTTAGAAATATTGATAAATTATATATTCCCTCTTATAGTTTTTTTGGTTTGAATATGATTGCATGAGTACGCTCATGCATGGACTTCTTATAAACTTTGAGATCCTACTCCAGTTTTACAGTGAAGATTAACATCTAATCCTTTTAAGCATATAGATATTTTTTGATTGTTGTTTCTTTTTTTAGTTTGATTTGGATGGTGAAAACCTGTTGTTACAAATCCTATTTATTATAAAGATCCTAGAAAGTGAGATATCTTGACTGCTTTTGCGTGACCTGCTATGAATTTGTTATTAGCGTTTGTGTGAGTAATTTTTATGATGGTTTATGCTTTAATTGTTTGATTATGAGTGCAGGATTTGTATTATCTTTGAGCGTGAGATTTGGTTGTTTTGTTTCGACAAAATTTTGTAAGAATTAATATAGCTTTGGCTGTTTTTAATATGTTTCCAATTCCACCTTTAGATGGTTATCGTTTAATAAAGGTTTTTTGGAGAAAATGATCTTCTTGGATAGAAAAAAATATGCATATGTTTGTATATGTATTTATTATGTTGATTATTGTTTGTTATCCATATATACTGAAATTAGTTTCGTTTATTACCGATATTATTTATAGATTATTTTTAGTTTTTCTTGGTTCGATTTTTTATTAGAATTTAGGTTTGTCTAATTCTGTCAAAATTTGTCGATTATCTATCGAAGAATCAGTCTATTTCTTTTTTTTCTACTCTGACGAAGAAAGGTCTTCAATGTTGACAAACAAACATTCATGGAATTTTTTCAAATCAGTTTTTTACTAGTTCTTCCATTTGAGGTATTGAAAGTTTGTTTCATGCTTTTATTGATGTTTTGCATGCTTTAGTTGCATAGACTCAGTCCATTAAATGGTCAAATGTAATTTTGTCTAGGTATAGCACATGATTAAATAGTGTCATTAAATCTACAGGATTTGTTACAAAAATGTGAGGTATTGAATAAATAACTACAACGTTTTCTCATAACATTGAAATATCAAATCATATCTGATTTAATTCTTCGATTTTTTCTGGTAAATTTGGAACGTTTGTTATTTCGTATTTAAGTGGTTGTAATAGTGGTTCTGGGTTTAAGTCTTGTTCTTTTTTCATTGTTTCAAAAGCAATTCTTTCGGCTAATGCATGTTGATCTATGTAGTATAAAGCATCGTGTGATTCAATTATTATATAACTGTTCCGAAGTTGTCATATAATTTTGTATTCTCAAATCTCTTCATTAAAAAATCTATTTCATGAGGTTCAATCGTTTGATAAACTATTTAATCAGAATAACGATTGTGTTGAATTGCTCGTAATATTCGAGGTTTTGATAGCTTCATCAAAAAGTTTTACTTGCTGAGAAGTAGGGGAGTTCGCTTGTTGATTTTCTCAAAAATCTGATACAATCTGATCTAAAACTGCAGAATTTTGTTTACTTACTCAGTTGCTTTGGTTGTAATAGAATTTTTGATTTGTGTTGTAACTGTAGTGTTGTGATTGGTGCGAGATTTTGTTTTGTCATAAAGTTTTAGAAATTGTGTTAAATACAAGTTGAAAAATCTGTTGGCTATCTGCGAATTTTACTTGTAATTTACTTGGGTGTACATTTACGTCTACGATTTTTGGATCTATATTGAGCATTAGGATTGCTAGTGGATATTCTCATGGTGTTATTTGTCTAGAGTATGCATCCATTAGTGCTTTTTTAATTATTTTATCTTGAATTGGTCTTCCATTGACGTATATCTTTATATTTTCTGCTGATCAAAAGCGCAAACTTGGATCTGACACTACTCCATGGAAGTGGACAAAGTCAGTTTTTGTGTCAAACTCTTTTAGATTTTTTTTCCAATCTTGTTTAAATAAATCTGTTATCCTTCAAATTAAATCTGTAGGTTTTAAATCAAAAATTATACGGTTATTTCTTTTTAATGTCAAAAACTTGTCTACATGCTGTAAAGATATATTTACGAAATAGCTGTAGCAATAGAAGTATTCTGTTTGTGCTGATTTTAAAAATTTTTGTCTTGCTGGTACATTAAAGAAGAGATCTTCGACCTCAACAATTGTTCAATGATCAAATCAGACTGCTTGATGACTTGTGATGATATCTCATCATTTTTTTTGTAATTTTGTTCAAATTTGAGCGTATTGTGTCTTGGTAATAATGGTAATTTTGCTTACTTCTGATATGCTAGCTAAAGCTTCACCACGAAATCAGTAACTAGAAATATTGTATAAGTCTTCATCTGTTTGTATTTTGGATGTTGCATATCTTTCTAATAATAAATCCATATCTGAAAGTTCTATTCCACTTCCATCATCTTGTACAGATAGAAAAGATTTTCATCAGTCGTTTACTGTTATTTCTATGTGCTGAGCTCATGCATCCAATGAGTTTTCTACCAATTCTTTTAAAACACTAGATGGACGTTCTACTATTTCTCATGCTTTTAATCTATTAATTACGTAATCGGGTAATTTATGTATGGCCATGTTATGTTAAAACTTATGAAATATGTAAAATTTGAGTTTGTATTATATTATAACTTATTAAAAAATCAATTAAAATTTTGTTGAACTTCGTGAAAATTTGATATTTTTTTGCTTTATTTCTGTATGTATATTATCCTATAATTTTTTTAGAAAAAAGCAAATGAAATGCTTGTATAAATCTGATTTTTCTTTGCATTTTTTGGTATTAAAATTAAAGTTGGTTTGTTGTATTTTTTGTTTTAATTGTTAGTGGTTTTTTATGCAGTTAAAATGGAAGAAAATCTGAATTATTTCGACTGTTATTATGTATTTTGCAACTTTTTTAATGCAAAGCAATATTGAATTTTTTAAAGTTTGGGCGTGAGAAGCTAGTAAACCTCGTGTAAATATTGTTGCTATTTTAGTTGATAGTGCGATTTATAAAGATATTTCTAGTGATTTGGATTGGTATGCTTCGTCTTATATCCAGCAAAAATTGTCTGATACGAAGGCTCTTATTTTACCATTACAGCTTGAGACGGTTTCTGCTTATGATATTCATCGTATGATGGAGAATATTTATTTTGATGGATTGGAAGATGTTAATTCTTCACTGATTTGATTAGTTATGGTTTGAAATATTCCGTTGCCAGTTGTAAATCAAGATTGATATGTCTTCCCTACGGTTTATCCATATGTAGATTTTGAGGATCAAAAGTATGTTTGGAATCCTGAAATTAAATATTTTGTACCGAATTGAAATAGAGCTTGACAGGCTGAAATATGGCATTGATTGATTAATTATGGTTCTGATAGCTCAGCTTATACTAAATTTTTTGCTAAAATTAGAAAATATGTTGAGGATCCAAATAAATTCATTTGAGATGCTATGTGGTATGAGGATTTTATTGCAGATAAAGAATGATTCTTAAATGAGAATTATAAGTATTATAGAAATAAGATAATGTTTGCCGAAGATCTTTGATATCAGAGATATTCGCCATTAATGAAATCTTTATTTAATACTGAATATACGGATAATTCGACTAAGATTATAGATGATTTAAAAGAAGTTTCTGATCATGCTAGTTGGATGGATTTTGAGATTCCAGTACGTTCATCGGATGAAAACCATACAACAAAATTAGTTCAGCAAGAAATTGATGATAGTTATTTGGCTGATTATAGTGAATTGTTTTCTAAAGTGGCGTTGACAACGAGAAGAGAAAATATTTTTGCGTGATGAAGACGAATTAAAACTTACGAAAATGATGAATGAAAAAAATCGATGGAGGTAGATGCTGATTCAAGTATGTCGATGGTACAACTCAAAGATACTCTTTATCTATGAAATGATAATTTAGTGTGAGTAATTCAGAATTTGAATAATATTTTAGAGAAATATGTTGATGATAAGATTGAAAGTGAGAAATATAGTATGGATTTGGTAATCCCGGTTGAATACAGACAAGAAACATGACAACAAATAAAATTTGGTCTTGTGCCTGTATGATGTTATTCTTTTGTTACTGATTATAAGAATTATTATTTTGGAAAAGATGCTCGCTATGTTGATAATGTGAATGACCTTAGTATTTATAGATGAACATTTAGAAATCTTACGTGAATTGATGGGTTAAAGTATTCAGATTTAACTTGATGAAAAAATCCAGTTGTTAGTTCTTTTGATAAAACAGATGTGACGAAAAAATCTATTGGAGCTTCTTATGATATATTTTCTAACCAGGTTGAAGGTAATAGATGATATGTTATGATGAGTGTTCAAAAGGATTTATCTGAATATAGTAAAAATAAGACGAGGGCTTTAGATGAAGAGAAAACCAGGTGTGTGTCTTATTTTCTTTGTAAAGTTAGGAGAAAATCTTGGCCGAGTAAATGTGATGAAGATAATTGTGAATCTGTGAATGAATTTGCCGAGAGATGGTGGTGATGAGCTTCAGCTATTAATTTAGATTTTGATTCCTTGGGGGAATCAAAGTATAGACTTAGTTGATATAAGGCAACAGATTCGTGGAGGCCAATATTTGATATGTGATGATATCAGAGTTTATTATCTTGAAAAGATGAATGAAGTTATTGAACTTGATGGATTCATTGAACATGAACATGACCTCAATGGGATGCTACAAATTTTAAAGCATATATTAAATATTCAAGTCCTACTGAAGTTGCTTGATGGGATAAAAGGAGACGATGATATAGGGTTTATAATAATCATATGCCAAATGTTCATAAAATAGGTTTTTATAATATGAGTTATTGGAATCTTCCTTCTGATAGGTTAAATTGGAACTTTCAGCAAGAATCTGATAAATTTTTTACGATTGAGAAAAATCGTAGAAGGATATGACTACGTTGTTGATCAAGTGAAAAATATACTTATAAGTTTATATCTTCAGTGGTAAAACATGATAGTACAAAGGATGAGGAGATTAATTGAATAGATCGTGATTTGTATTGAAATACTTGAAAATTGTGAAAATATTATGCAGATGTTGAGTTTGTTTATTCGTGACTTTATCAAGATATACAAAATATTTTACTTTCATGAGAGGAGCTTATAACTTCTTTGGATGAAAAGTGATTGGAATTATCTTGATATATTCTTCAATTGAGATGAGTACTTTTGTGAAGCCATGTTCAAAGTTGAACTGAAATTTTATCATGAGTTGAAGATATTTTATCTTGAAGTAGGGAGAAATTTATTGAATTGTATGCATCAATTTCTTCTTTAATTGCTGATAATATTATATGAACGTTGGAAAACATTATTTATACTGAATGATGAGATCTTGAAAGATTTTACGACCAAAGTGATAATTCAGTATTTTTATCTTTGTTTAAGGTTCCATTTTTATCATCTTGGATTGCTAATATTAATACTTTTGCGGATTTAATATTGGCTTCTAGGGATTCTTTATTGGAAATCTATGATAAGGCGTATTTTGCAATGGATTCGATTAAATCTCAGCGGACGGATTTTTATTCTGGACATGAAAATGCAATTTTGTCGTCATCTTTTGGTGAGAGAATTACTGAATTAAATAGTTGATTTGACCATATGTTTATATGGTATTTTGATGATGAAGAAATCGAGGAATCTGGTTCGGAACCTGGAGTGGATGTTATGGATGAGATGGATGATTCAGAATCTGAGGAAGGTATGGAACTTGAATATTTAGAGCTTACTACAGGTTCTGCTCTTGATTCGGTTGAAAATCTTGTGAATGCATTTACTGGTACAAGTACTGGTATAAATATGTTATTTTCTCAATTCTTTGCTAGGGATATAACATGAACTAAAATAGTACAAGAGGCTATTAAAGATGATGATTTTAAAGATTGGTGTAAAAAATATTCGGTTGATATTAATTGAATGACTGAGGCAGAGTTGATAACACAGTATGCTAATTGGGCAAAATGAGATTGATATGCTTCAGCATGAGCAAAAAAGAATCATGAATTGTTGTTGTGAGTTGTTGAACATATGTCATGAATGAATCTTTTAACACCAGATAGACCAATTGATTCTCCTCGTTATGTTAGTATGCAATCAATAAATGGTAAGGAAGTCAAACTTATTTATCCTGACTTATTTAAAGTGGAAGTATTTGAATTGACTTGAAAGAATAAAAGCGGATATGATATACATTTGTTGTTAACATGATGACAAATTAAAGAAAATTTGGTAAAATATATTAAAAATAAAGTAGCTGAATATAATGCTCTTTTGAATGTGTCTGAATTGCCAGATAATGCTTATTATAGGAAAATTGCGGAGTTTGATAAATATGCGACACCTTATAAGAATCAGCGTCCATATAAACTATTTACTTATGAAGAATTTATTGATGCTATTTGATGAGAGCAGATGCTGGATGTAATTGCTGATGTTTTATATTATCAAAATCTGACCAATAAGAAAAAATTATTTTCTTCGTCAGTTAATGAAGATATATCTTTTATAAAGCAGAGTTTTGATATTAATAATAAGAGGGAAAATGTTCTTGAAGATTATTTGACTGAATGAAATGAGGAGAAGAAACATCCTTTGTTAGTAATCCCTAAATATGAATTATCTGGTTATGAGGTTGCTTATGTTAATTCAAACGGTGGGGATTATGTTATTCCTACTGAAACATATTCAGGGGATTTTTGAATGGGAGGTCAATGAGAAAACATATTTGTTAAAGTTAGAAGGATTGAAAATAGTCCGCAGGAACAGGAATTTAATAATAAATGTAATATACCTTTAAATTGAAGATTACCGTTATTTGGTTCAACGCCAACATGGTTTGAGTGATTTATGTGTTGGTGGAGTGAAACGAAGAAAAGCCCAATAAAAGTTAGTTTAACTTTTGATAGTAGCTTGTGAGATATCGTTGTAGGTAGTGGGTTTGGTACTTTTTTTGAGTCTATTTGATTAAAAAAATCTTTTACTGACTGGAATGACGCAAGGACTGATTATTTAGATGAGCGAAAAACATTGATTGGGGTAAAAACATGACATGATTCTGAAAAAGATATTACACAAAGTCAGGTAGAAGCGGAGAATCATAATAGAATGGTTCTTTCATGAAATGGTTGAGTATCTAATGCATTATCTAATATTAATAGAAATGTTAGTATATCGAATTCAAATCCTAATTTAACAGATAATAATCCTACTAGTTTATTGGAAATATCTTCTATGTATGATGTTCAGAATATTACTATGACAATTGAGTGAACGTGAGATTGATGTTTAAAGTTAAATGATTCTGAAATTTGTCCGTGATCTAAATTATCTTTTGCATTTAATCCGAAATCAAATCCATTTACATGAATTGTAGAGTCTGCAAATCATAAGGCGTGATCGTTTGCTTTTATTATAAAATTATGATTATGATGAGATGAATATATAAAAAAGGTTGTAAAGTATACAATTAGTCCTAGTAATTTGAATTCGGTTGAGATAAAGTTTTGAGATAAAAAAACTGTTGCATGAATGTTGACTCCTGTAGAAGTAATTGGACTTGATAAGTATGAGAACCGTGTTTCTTGGTGATTGAATAAATATGATTTTAAAATTAGTACGTGAAGATTTTTGAGAGAAGGTGCATATAATACTTGATTTACTACTAATGATTTTAGAAATCTTAATTTTTATTATCAAGCTCCTTTGGATGCTCAAGATGGAAGTGAAGCCGTTTTTGAGATTGTAGAATCGTCGGAATTTGATAAGGCTTCAAGAGGTACTTTATGAACTTATAGACAGCGTTTGGTACAATGAGCTTTGGAAGTGAAATTAAATAATAATGTTATTCTTCGATGACAAAATACGGAGGTGAATCAGTCTTATAGATTGTGAAGTGAAGAATCTATTTATGAGAACGGGAAGATTAATGTTTCTTTATTGCAAAAATTAGATTTGTATATAAAAGATAATAGTTGAGTGCCAATAGATTTGGAAAGTCAAGTTATTGTTAAGGCTCAAAATTGATTGGTGGTTTTGTGACAACTTCAAAAAAATACGGAAGGGAATGATGTATTTTTTACGACGACGAAACATAATATGTCATCGTGACATGTTGTTGTGTATTATTATCCTAATAAAGTGTCGTGAAATGAGGTAATAAAGATTGAGATTCCATGATTGGAGACGCGTGTTATTAATCTTTCTATATTGCCTGCTCCATTGGATAGTATACAGTTTAGAACTTCAAAGGATGTATTACAACTTTGAGATAGGATGACAGGTGAAGTATTTTTTATGGATAAATGGTGAAATTTGATAGATTCGAATTGATTATTTAAATTTTATTATGACGAGGATAAAATTCAAATACCATGATGAGAGCATTGAGAGGTTGAAAAACAATATAAAAGTTGATATCTTGATTTTCAAATTATAGCTACAGGTGGATGATTGTCTTATCTATATGCAGATTTTTCTTGAGCATATATCAGTGTAATGGTTGATAAACATCTTTTCCCTAAAACGTGATTGAATGTTCTTTATTTAAATTATTTTGGTGATGATCGATGAAATCAGCGATGATATCTTTCTGATCATAAAAATTATATAGAATCTGTTATGAGTTTATCGAATAAGATTATAACGACTACAACCCAAATAGCATCCGAAGAAAAAATAAAGAAAATGTTGTGGAAGATTTGACCATGATTTAAAATATGGAATCCTTGAAATCAAGAAATTAGTATGGTGTTCAATTGAAATAGATTTGGTATGTTGATATGAGATATTTCTGTTATGCAATCTGCACTTTATTTTGATTGGGTTACTGCTGCATCAGAAGTTATGGATTCTATTTTATTGGATAAACCTAATAAGAGTTATGCATTTTTTATCCCAAGTGATTTAAATTATAAAATAGATAATAATTGAATTTTGTATGATTGAGATGAAAAAATCTGAAATATAAAAAATGGTGAAATTGTTTTAACTTTATCTGATAGTTTTTTGGATAATGGTGATAATATTTGGGAACTTAATTACAAGTGAACGACGTATTGAGAAGTGATTTTTCATGTGCCTTCATTCCTTGCAAAGATGAATGAGTTTGAGAGACCATCAGATCGTTATTTGTTTTCGCAAACGTTTTCGGAGTGATCTACTTATAATTTAGATAGTATTTGATTGTTTGATCTTGAGAGTGATTTTGAGTTAAATACAAGTTATAAATCTATACAGGATTCTGATGAACTTGAGGAGCAGGTTTGATTTTTATGAGATTTTAAGAATATAACTTTATTTGCTGAATGAGAAATAGTTGGTGAAGCTACTAAAAAATTCTGATCGGAATTTGTTATTAATTTGTGAGATCCTCTTCTTTCTAGAAAAACAAAAAATGAAAATGTTTATCGTACGAATTATGATTGATGAATTTGACAGGAAATCTTTGTGGATTCGGAAAATCAGATTTTTTGAACTTATCAGATAGATTTTAATGCTGATTGAGCTGAAGATTTGTTAGTTGTATATCTGGATGGAAGTATAAAGTTGGCAAAGAATTATAGATGAAATCCAGATTTAAGAAATTTACAAGATTTGATGCGTATAGCGGTTGCTATAGAAAATGTGTATGTATGAGATGTGAATGGTGATATTATGGATGATATTATTGTACAAACGGAGAATAATCAGTTGAGAGTGTATCTTAATAACAACGATTGAATACCATGAGAATTTGATGTGGATTGAAATGTTGCTTGTTTAAATATAAATGTGAGTGAATGAGAAAAATCGATGAATCCTTCGGTTCTTTCATGAGTATATAATTTATATGTGGAGGATATGGATAACGATAAGGTAATGGATATTGTTGTATATGATAAGAAGTGATATGTTAAAGTGTTCTATTGATGAACTACAAATTGATGACCTAATTATTTGAGTAAGGATAAATATTCTTGTGATGTTTGATGGTATGATAGAGAAAAGTGAAATACTACAACTGTTACTTCTTTTGATTTGGATATTCCTGTTTATTGTTGAAAGGCTCTATCGATGTGTGTTGGTGTTTATGAACATTGTGGATTGCCGTCAGAAATATATGATAATAGTATGATACATTGGGATTGAGTGGCAAATAAACAATTGGAAATTCCTCATAGATATACTCTGGATATGGAGTTACCATATTATTGAATAGGGTTTGGAGAAGATGAGATTGTGGATAAAATACAGATGAATGAGGTTACTGATTGATCAGATAGTTCTTTGTCTTGAGCTGTGGAGGTTGTATTAGAAAATACTGATATTGATACTCTTAGTAAAAGATGATTGGAGAATGGTGCAAAATATCAGGATGTAGCTATGTACGGATCCGGAATTGTAACGTTTGTTCCTATAAGTTTTTTGGATCCTCCTCTTGAGACTCAGCCAGTTACAATGTACCCAGATCCTATTCATGTGTATAAATCGTATGTTGAATCTCCAGATACTTCAAGCCCATTGAAGCAGTGAGAAAAAATTTGAGTGATAGTTACTATTGAGAATCGTTCGGATGAAACCCTTAAAAATATTATTTTTGGAGATGTAATACAATGACCATGGAATCTTTATTTTGATGAAAATGATGTGTTTATGTGAATAAAGGTTATATGATATGATACGTGAACAAAACTTAAAGAAGATAGAAATGAATATCTTTATAAAAATTATTTTGAATATGAATGTGGTCCGAGGTCTGGAGTTACAATAATGAAGAAGGATTGACAATTTGCGTATTATCTTACTAAAGCAACTTTACAGCCATGAGAAGTTTTAAGAATTGGATATGAATTGGAATATACTGATATTAAAGTGAAAGATATGTCGTTGAATTATGATGAATATTGGAATAATGATGCATATCCAGATATAAAGTTTCAGAGTATAGATGGTTGTGATAAAGATTTTTTGGCATTTATTAATAAGTGAGCTTCAAGGAGTTTTACAGCAAAAAATATTCCATTGCAGTCTGAAATAGAAAAGAGTTATGCGGAAACTATGAGTAATACTGATGATTATTCGGATGATGTGAGTAATCTTGGTTCAAATGTAAATGCATTACCTGGTATTGTTTGAGATTCCATAAAACGTATTCAGTTGATAAATGCAGGGGGGTTAGAAATTAGTAATGATACTGTATGAAAGAAAACGTTAAAAGATAAATTGAATGATGTTTTGTTGAATAAGATTAAAGATTGAGATTTGTCTAGTCGAAATCTAGATTTTGATGTTAATTTGTCGGTTTTTGAAAATGAAGTGGAGAAAATAGAAAATGTAGTGGATGATATAACTAAGGGTATGTGTGAAGGTTTTTCATTTTGATGATCAAATAATTGTCAATGATTACCAGTACCGTTCAATCAAGCATTCTTTGCGCCATGAAAATATCATTTATTCGGTTGTTGGGAAATACCTTTGTGAAAATTGGAGGATTGATTACCAGTATTCTTTTTCCCGGGTACGGCTTATGCAGGTCCAATACCATTTCCTATGCCAAATGCAATGAAAAGTGCGTTAGACTCTTTTCTTTGGGTCCCTTGATGAGAGTATCCTTCTATGATAAGGATATATGCAGCTCCAACATTGACTTCGCAGCTTTGAATTGCTGTATGTGTATCGCCAGATAAAATTTGGAAAAACGTTCCGTCTCCTATATCTGATATTATGTGAAATTGTGTAGTGTTTGCGGTAAAACCTAACTGTAAAGCGAAAGATGATGATTCTGATTCGGATAATCCAAATGAGTCATATTCTTCTCTGGTTGAATCGGTGATGGATACTAAGACATGTACACAAACAAAAAAATGAGTACAGGTTGGTACATTGTGAAAACGTTCTTCTCCCTTTAATTTGTATTGAAAATTTGGAAATAGTGATTCATCATTTTTGTGAATTATAGAACTTGAGACTTCTTCGTTTGTGTGACCTGCAAATGCTGATACAAAAAGTTCTATAGTGATTTGAGATGTTGATATTCTTTGATGAGATTATGATGTTAATAAAATTATGTGATGAATACAGCAATGAGTTAGAAAATTGCTGATTGATAAGTGGTTGGATCCTCAGATTAGGTATATTCTAAACCAATTAACAAAAATGCATGTAACTGTGAAATTACCGAATATTAGTAATTTGGTTTGATATGAGGGAGAGGTATTGAGCAATGTATTTAAAAATGTATTTAAAGGATTAGGATGAAATGAAGGGGATGATGATGGAGAATGAACACAAGAAAATAATGAGAATGCATTTGATGTATTGGCACCAGGTTCGGGATGAAATAAGGATTTAATTTCAAGATGGAAAAGTATTTCCAGTGAGACGTTGAATGATTTTAATCAAGAAACTGCAATTGCAAATCCATTTGATTCTTTAGCTAGTTTGATGAATCAGAGTAATATTATAAATATTTCGACCGAGCAACTGGTAGTGAAAGTTCCTTTCATAATGAATGAAGATATTGCGACGTATGATTTGTATTTGAGGAAACGATTGGATGATAATAAAAAGATAGTTGCTGAATGGAGTGGTGTTATTAATTCTTTGTTTTGAATGTGTTCAAATAAAACATTGAAGGAGGCTCAAGAGATGTGTAAATGAGAATCTTCGGATAGACAGCAGTCTTGTATAGAAACAAATCATGAAACATTGAATGAAAAATGTTTGGAGAAAGCTAATGAATATAGAGCTTCATTGATAGAATTTGAATGAGTGAATTGGAAAAAGATGGAAAATCAGATTTATACTAATTTATTGATACTTCAAAAATATAGGAATTTTCCATTTGAGATCTATGAGTGGATTCATGTGATTGATAGGTATTTGACGGAAATAGTATCGCTTGTGACTAATACGATTTGATACCTTTCTAATCGGGTTTCTCAAAATGCTGAAAGGTTTGTTTGATATGTGGATGCTATAGTGTTAATGTTAAATATTATAAAAACATATCAGCTTATTATTAATTTTTCTGTGGAATGGTCTAAAAATTGTGGTAATTGTGCGAAAGATACTTATGATCAGTATTCTTGTAAATTATCTTTGTTGTGTGATTCAATTCAGTTACCTATCATACAGATTCCTAATTTTAAATTGCCAAATATTACGATAGATCTTTCTAATATTGATTTAGGTTTGGATATTGTATTGCCTGAATTTGATTTTCAGACTGTAAGAATAGAATTACCTCAATTGCCTAATTTACCTCATCCTCCTGCATTATGAGCAAATATTAAATTATTTGATTTGCCTAATATTCCTCAATTACCGGAGCCTCCTCATTTGCCAGAATTACCATCATTTATTCCTGAGGTGGAGATTGAATTGCCTATATTGCCACCTGCTCCAGAAATGCCTAAATTGCCTAATAAGATTGAATCTTTGATTAAAGTTGCAGATTTAATTTGAAAAATTTATTGTATAGTTAAATGAAACTTTTGATTGGTTGGAGAATCTTCAGTTAAAGCTAAAATAGAGCAATTAACACAAAGAACGTATAATGTAGATTGGATTGATAATATTGTAGATTTTACCAATTTGTCAGCAGTGCCTATTAAGAATTATGGAGTTGATTATGAGATTACATCGTATGTTGATATGCAAGTTAATTTGTCAGATTTTTATAGTTTTATGGATTCATTGACGACTGAGATAAATAATTTGACAAATAGTGTTGTTAATTATGCACAAACAACGATAAATAGTGGTGCTAATGCAGTATTACAAAAGGATCTTCCTATCGTAAATATGCCGGTTTCGGATATTGTAGATGAAATAGAGGATGCAAATATTCAATTTAATGTTACAGCTTTTGCTGATGATGTGGATAAGAATTCTACAGTTGATCTTGAGTGAGTTAAAAGTGATGAAATTGAGTATGTGGATTATTCTTCGGCTAAAAATAGATTGCAAGAAGTGTTGACATATTTTAGAAAAGAGTGAAGAAATACTACACTTACTGATAGATTGAATTCATCTATTGATAAAATTGAGAAAGAAATATCAACTTCTAATGTTATTGAACCTAATATAGCGTGAATTAATAAGGTAAAAGATCAGGCTATTGAATATATTGAAGGTAAGAAATCTGAGTATTCGGATTTAGCGGATATTATTAATAATGATTATGAAGGATTCCTTGCTATGATAGATTCGGAAAATTATTTGTTAGAAAAGACAAAGTTTGGATTGAGTTCATGAAAAGTTCTCACATTTAACACTAATCTACTTAATTTGGATTATTCTGCAGAAGAAAGTTTGAGAAAGATACAGAAGGAAAATCCATACGCTACTTTGTTGGATAATAAGAAAGATATTATTGATTGATATTGGAACGCTATAAACAAAAATTCTGCTACAGATTTATGACTTACTCAAAGCCAATATTTGGTTTTGCGTAATGATATATTGAATATCAAGAGGCAACTTGCGAATTTTTATCCAGTGGTTAAACCATCTCAGTCTACGAAGTTAGTTGCTAAGAACTGATGAGATGTTTCGGATACTACATTATTTGCTGCAGCAAATGCTGCTGTGGTACATAATCCTAAGCTGTCAGGTGATAAACAATTCTCAGTTGATCCTGCTGGTTTTGCGGCATGAATATATGAAAAAATATTCGGTTGACCTGATGATTGAAAACTTGCTAAAGTTGTTTATTCAGATTCCTTTGTATCTTCAGTGTGAAACAATCATTATAGGACGAGTAGAAAAGATGATCATGATATTATTCTATGGACAGAAAAGGCTATTTATAAAAAGTGTTTTAACCAAAAATGTTTTTCAGATGGAAATCATTTTAGTTCTACTTATGTGTCAAATACTATTAAAGAAATTCCATGTAAAGAGGTATGGATTAAATTTGATTCTAGTACTAAGTTAAAAATAGCGGATGGAGATCAAGAAGTTAAAAATTGGAAAGTGAAGTGACAGTCGTATGATTCATTTACTTTATCATGGAAAACAGAAGAAGTGGATGCTTATTTGATAAAGTTAGTTACGAGAGTTGATACGAGTTATGAAAAATCAGATAGAGAATCAAAAAGAGTATCTTATATTCTAGCAATTCCGGAATGATTTGAAATTGATGAAAATAATAAGTTAGAATTAGTTAATACTAAAAAATATCCAATTAAGGATTTGATGGAATCGAATCAGCTTGTAGAGATTGTTAATTATGACAGAAATAAATCGGTAGTATCGGTGATGATAACTTGACCTGAAAAAAGGAAGTGGTATTACGCTAATATTGCCACTCTTAAGTTTGATGAGGAAACAAAGGTTTATAATGTAAATTCCCCATGGTCTAATCAAGTAGTAGCATGAAAGCAAATTGTTTGAGATGATCAAGAGCCATATTCAGAATTATCTTCAGAATTGTTATCACAGCCTTATTTGTATAGAAATAAAACACAAAAAGTTGTAAGTGAATGAGATGATTTGGATTGATATGTTGGAACTACTTATACTTTAAATATTCCATGGAAAGATAATGTAGCCCTTTCATATATTAATGTATCTAAGGATGGTGAAATTTTAGAAGAGAAGTATACTAATAAACCTGAAGATTCATTGAGTATTGGCTGATTGTTCCGTACTAAAAGTGGAATTGAGACATATCAAACAGTTTGAATTGATCAGTTTTGAAATAAAGCTGAGAAATCAATTACTGTTCATTATTTGATTCCTGATATTACGATTACAGATGTGCAAAAAAATCAGGATGGAGAGTCTGTGTCTATTATAGCAGAGCTTTCGCAAGATATAGATACATGAAATGTGTCATTCCAAAGAAAAAGGTGAGAGAATTGGAAAACGATGAAAACGAAAGATTCTGAAGATGGAGATTTTGTACTCAAAGCGAATCAAACCATTATTGTGTGATCACCATATTCTATGTGAAATAGTATTGCACTTTATGATAGTAATGATTCAGTAATAGCTTTGATTAATCCAGATACTGCTGAAATAACTTTGCAGAGTTGATATAAAGATATTTATGAGATAAGGGTGTGAGTTGAAGATTCGGCAATTATAAAGTTTTATAATAAGAATAGTAAAAAATATGTGTTCAGTTTATCATTTCCAATTGAACAATTTATTGATATTAAGGCAGATGGTTATATGGTAATTGATTTACCTAAAAATTGAAATATGTGAATGTATAATGGAGGTAAAGCTGTATATAAAGATGGTGTTGTTGTATTACTTATATCTCCGACTTGACATTTATATAGTGATTTCTCGTTGGAATGAACGTATAAATATGATAATGGATTGAAGGCAATTAGACTTGAGTTATATCTTCCAGCTGATACTAAACATAAGAGTCCTATAATAGTTTGGGTGAAAGTAGAACCGTTTGAATCGGAGTAGTGTTAAAAAAATGTTAATAAAAATGTTAAAAACGTAATTCTGAACTTGATTTTCTCTTGAATCGGGTTGCGTTTTTTATATATTATGGATGGTTTTAATTTTTGTATTAAACTATTATGGTTACAGAATATGCATTGCCACCTCATAATTTAGAGGCAGAAAAATGAGTGATTTCTTGAGCATTACTTGATAGTGAAACTGTTTGGATTTTTGAGTGAGATGGAATTGTACCGGATGATTTTTATCAGAAGGAGCATGGAAAAATTTATAAAGCAATAGCACAGTTGTGGGATGCAAAAAGAACTATAGATGTGGTGACAGTATCTGATCAATTATCAAAAAATGGTGATTTGGAAAGTGTTTGATGAATAGATTATCTTTATGAGTTGTCAGCATTTTTAATTTCTACTTCTTCTTGTGTTGAATATAGTAAAATAGTAAAAGAAAAATCATTGTTAAGACAAGTTTTGAAAGTGTGTCAGCAAATTACATGAGATGCGTATGAACAAAAGGATACTGTAGAAATTTTTGATCAAATGGAAAAAAGAATTTATGATTTGACGCAAAATCAGATATGAGATGGAATACTTAGTATTGAAGAAATTTTGAAAAATAGGGTAGATGATTATCTGGATATAGTTGATCATCCTGAGAATTTTAATGCCAATAAAGTTAATTCTGGTTATACAAAAATTGATGAGATGTTGACTGGGTTTAAGCCAGGGGAATTGATAATTCTTGCGGCTAGACCTTCTATGTGAAAAACTGCATTCGCATTGAATGTTCTTACGAATATTGCATTGGAACAGAAAAAATCGGTAGCAATGCTTTCGTTGGAAATGAGTAAAGAGTCGATTGTAGATAGAATTATGTCAGAGGTTTCATGAGTACCAATGTATAAAATTTCAAAGTGAAATTTGGATAATGCTGATTTTGCTCAAATGTGAGAGGCTATGGAAAAACTATCAACTGCGAATATTTATTTGGATGATAAAGCTTGAATAACGGTTTCTGTATTAAAATCTAAGCTTAGAAAATTGAAGATAGAAAAGAACCAATTGGATTTGGTAATTATAGATTATTTACAGTTAATGCATTCTACTGTATATCAGAATAATAGAGTACAGGAAATTTCAGAGATATCTCGTTGATTAAAGGAGTTAGCAAAAGAGTTAAAGGTGCCTATTTTGGCGCTTTCTCAACTTTCTCGTGCAGTTGAATCGAGGGTAGATAAAAAGCCTCAGCTTTCAGATTTGAGAGAATCTGGTTCAATTGAGCAAGATGCAGATGCTGTATTGATGCTTCATAGAGAGGAATATTATGATCCTGATACGGATAGGAAGTGAGCTACGGATGTTTGTATTAGAAAAAATAGAAATTGAGCTGTATGAGAGGTAGAATTACATTTTGAAAAGGAAATTATGAAATTTGTGGAAACTTCAAAAAAGGAAAAATCTCATGATGATACATATTAGAATTTGAAATTTATATTGAAGTCATTCAGATTAAGGGGTTGTGGTCTCTGATGAAATATTTAAGTGCAGAAATGGAATTGAAATTCTTTTTAGTGTTTAGTTCATCTGAGGTAAAGTATCAATTTTGTTGTGATATAAAATAAACTTTTCAGTTTGGAGCAATATAGTTATTTGAACTTTCTGATTTATCTCTATATGAAGTTGTTATCCATCAAGAGTTTTGAGGACAGTTTTCTTTTTGAGGATTCTTTGAATCAATATATCTTTTTAAGTATTCTTTGCTGATAAAATATTCTGTTTTCTTTAAATTAGGAGATGTATAGACTCATAATGATTGATTGTATTGAATTCTATATTGTTTGCAGCTCCTTGATATATAAATTTCTTCATCGGAACTTTTTATATTGTCTTTATTTCGTTCTACATTATTTTGTGTTGTTGTATTGTTTCAAGTATTTAAAAGTTCGTTGAGTAGTTTTTGTATATCATCATCTTCATTTGAATTTTTAGAATCTTTGTTAATTGTAAAACTTGTATTGTCGGATGTTGTGTTATCATTTGAGTTTACATAAATTTGAACGAAATTAGTATATCAATCATTGTCTTCAATATATATTCTATATGTTCAGGTTTTTCTAAATGCAACTAAATCTGATAAAGTTATTTTACCTTTATCGGAGGATGTCATCTTGTAATATCAATCTTCCCATTCATCTGAATAGTTTCAGAAGTATTCGCTTGAAGTATTGTTTAATGTTATTCGGTAGTTTGATGTAAGTTCTCTATATTTTGCATAGAGTGATAATTTTCCAACATAATCATCAGTTTTTATATTTATATCGATAGGTTCGCGAGTTGAGAGATTTGTAGTATTCGTCGATATTTCTAATTTGGTATCTTCAGAATTCTTATCTTTTTCTTCATCAGAAGCATTTACTGTAATTTGTACATATTCTTCATTTCAATCTTTATCTTCTGCATAAATTCTGTATTTACCTGATTTTGCAAATTTTATAAATTTGGAAATGGTAATATTTCATTTATCAGATGAACTAAATTTGATGTAGCCTGAACTTAGCTCATCTCAATAATTAGATATGTATCTGTCTGATGAGATATCAATATTTATTCGTTTCTCTGAAGAAGTATTGTAGTATTGTATCTTAGGAAAGTAAACTTTTCATGTATATTTCTCATCGATATTTATTATCAATTTTATTCGTTCATTTGTTTCAGGACTTTTATTTGAAGCTTTGATTGTAAGATTGTTAGATTGGCTTTTATTATCTCAGAAATATCAATTAGCATCATATCATAAATCTTCAATTTTTTCTCTAATTTCTTTATCAGTTCGTCATTTTTCTCTTAAGTTATTTATTATCTTTCGTCAAGTTTCAGTTGTCTTTAATTTGGTATTTGTTGTATTATTATTAGTTTCTTTTTTTCATAAGTAATCGCTGGCATCATATCATAAATTTTCAATTTTTTCTCTGATTTCATCATCAGTTCGTCATTCGTTTCTAAGATTGTTTAATATAGTTCGTCATAGTGGTGTAGTAGTAGCAAATGTTTTTGCTGAGGTAACTAGAATCAAAGTGATTAGAATTATTAATATATTATTTAGAAGGAATTTTTTTTTCATTTAGTATATAAAATTATATAAATGCAGTTTTAAGGTTAAAAAATTTAGTATTATTTTCCATATAAAACATAAAAAATAGATTGACAATTTCTATATAAATTAGATGTAATCCCAGAATAAGTTTTTATTTTTGAATTTATTAGAAAATAATTCTTTGAATGAAGAGATCTCGGATTCTGAGCATGTTCGGAGTTCGTGTTGATTTTTTTCTAAATTATTAATGAATGAAAAGTCAGAATCATTTATGTATTTTTTAGTAAGGACATTGTAGTCTCACTGATTAAAGATTAGGGGAGCAATTGTGATTGAAGCAATCTTATTTATATCAATCTTATTGACGATTTCGTTCAAGAATTCTGAATATATTTGCCGAAAATTTTCGACAGGTAAAAGTGGTAGAAATCTAAGTCATACACGGAATCATTTCTCTAATAATTGGTTGATTGCTTGTAATTTTTCGTCAAGTGTGGATGTTCAGAATTCGTATTTTTGTGCGATAATGCGTGGAGAAAGTGAAAAAGCAATTTCCATATTTTGAGTAGGAGGTCTTCAGTTTAAATTCTTTGCATAGTTGAGTAGAGCAGTGGTATTTGTAGATTTTGTTCTGGTTTCGATTAAAACATTATTTGGTAGAGATTCACAGAATGGTAAGAATTTTTCATGAAAATGAGAAATGTCTTCTGTTGCGAGTAAATCTGTATAATTGCTGGCGTAAAAAGTAATTTGGTCATTAAATCAAGACTGTCTCTCTTTTTCTATCTGCTTTTTGATTTCTTTTTGTATATCTTCGTAATTTAGGAAAAATACGGGGAAACGATTTCTAAAAGTTCATTGAAGATAGCAATATTTGCAATTAAAAAAACAGTTTAAACTTGGCTTGAAAAAAAATGATTTTCCTGGAAATCAGTAATTTTTTGGGGTTGTAAGAATTGAAATGTTTTCTTGTTTCGCAAGAATGATTAGTGATTCAGTTTTGTAATTTCATATTTTAGCATCGAAAAGGTTTTTATGATGTTGAATTTCGATTTTCTCGGAATTTTTAAATTTTTCAAAAATTTGTTGTGTGAGTGGTAAATCTTTGATTTTTGATTCATAGTAAATTAGCATTTTGAAGTATTTATAATAATGAGCTTATCATTGATAATTATTTATATGTTTTTATTCAAGATGATTTTTTAATATTCTATTTGCAACTCGATATAATTTTTGTATATAGTGGGAGTGTAATATTTTACTTTTTAACGAAAAGCTCATGAGATTAACTTATAAAGATTGATCTTTAGACTATGTTATAGAGTGAGAAACTTTATTTGTATTGTCTATTTTTGTGGTAGAGAGAAGACAATGAACGGCTACTCAATTGATGAATATGTTGTTAGATGTAGCAAAAGAGGAGGAAGTTAATGTGATTGAATTGCCTGCAATGTCATTTGATGCGGAGGAATGAATGGAAACTGAAGAATTGAAAAATTGGTGTGAGAGAATGTGATTTGAGATGGTTGAAAAGTATTCAATAGGAGAAAACAAATGATATGCAATGAGGATGGAACTTTAAAAATTTCTTGTTATAAATTTTGTTTTATGAAAGAAGCATAGATTTGCTTCTTTTTTTTGCTTGGTAAATGTTGGGTTAGAAAAGAAATAATCCGAATAGATAAGAACATAGATTGCAAATAATACTCATTAATATTGCTTTTCATCGTGAAACTTTTAATCAGTATTTTATGATAAATATTTCTATAATTGTTACTAATAACTCTCAAATGATCATATAGGCTATTTCTTCAGTAATGAATAATGGAATTACAAATCGCAACAATGGAAGAGTAACTGTTGAAGCTAAGATTCAAGTAAGAATAATTCTAGAATTTGAGATTTTATCTTTTTTTCGGAATAATTTTGCGATGATGAATAAGATTATAGTTTCAATTAATACAGTCAAAATCCAAGCGATAAAAAATTTTATAAGTTTATTATCGTTTACTAATTCTATACCTTGTTCGCTATCAGTAATTTCTAATGTATAGTTATCTCAATTTTTTACTATTTTGTATGTAAAATTTTCATTTGATAGTGGATTTGAATTATTCACATATCATCAATTTACATTTAGATTTCATATTTGGATAGCTTTATCTTGAATATTTTCTTTCGTGATTTCTTCGATATTCACAGATTTATCGAGTAAATATTGTCTAGATTCTCAAAATTTATAGTGTTGTTCTAAACATTTTTCTGCTTGTGGCTCATAGACATTTCGAGTCGTTACTGTATCATTTTCAACAATAATTCTGTAATTATCTATTTCTACGTTTTGGAGTTTTACACATCTATCCACATAATGTGCATTATCGGGAATTACATCTCCAAAACTTATTCAAATTCAGAGAATTGAAATAAATGAAAGGATGAAAAGTCAGATTTTTTTGATCATTTTATTATTGATTAAAGAAATAAATAAGTGTAAGAATTATAGCGCCAAAACATAAATTATAAAAAATGCTTGTTATGATTGTTTTTTTTCGTGAAATTTTTCGTATCCATTTTATAATAAGAGTATCTACTATTAATTTAATTAATATAATGATAATGGTTAAAGACACGTCAGAATATGTTAAAAAGATTTTTTCAAATATCCGTATGATAAGTATTAAAATTATGAATTCTATTATTGGTGTGAGAAATCAGCATAAGGCAAGTTTTTTATTAGTAATTCATTCTTTCGATAATTTTCCGATAAGAAAAAGGATAATTCCTTCAATTATTACAACCATGAACAATCCTCGTAATGATACTTTAATGTAAAAAGGGCTATTTATATTGTTTCGTAATATAAGAAAAGATCATATGTTACATATGATGCTGGTTATAATCGCTTTATTCCATGAGATATTTAATCAGTATTTTATTATAATAGTTTCTAATATCATTACTAAAATTTCTCATATAATTATATACAATATTCAATTTCACAGTAACAAAGGTAAAACAAACCATAGCAATGGAAGAGTTAATGTAGTTGGAAGTATTCACCATAAAAGTAGTTTTTTATTAGAAATTTCATTTTTTTCATATCATATTTTTTCTTCAATTTCATTTCTTTTTCGGAAAATTTTTGCAATGAAGAATAAGATTAAAGTTTCTATTATTACTGCTAATGATCGATAAAGAGGAAAATCTTTTACTTTGTTTTTTATTTCTTGTCTAATTTTATAGTGTTCGGTTCTATCCAACATAGTGTAATTATTTCAACTATTGATTATTTTATATACCATCGTTTTATTGTATGAAATGTCACAGTATGTACTTGTAATAGATCATATTTCTATAGCGTTGTCGTTAATGTTATCTGTTGTGATGTCTTCTATATTTATGGATTTGTTTAATAGATAAACTTTTTGGTTTGGTCCTTGGAATGAGTAATCATATCTTATTTTCCATCAAGCTTTTCAATTTGTTATTTCTTTTTCACGTTCTCAACATTGTGAACATGAATATGCAGTTGGTTCATAGAAATTTGAGTCGTTTTGTACCACTATTCTATAATTGTCTATGTCTGTATTTTCAAACATTGTACAATAATAGTATCTTTCTGGCGCAATTGGATTAGCAAATGTTGTTCCTACAAACAAAGTTCCAAATAGAGATGCCAATAAAAGTCAGATTTTTTTCATTTTGAATTATACAAAGTATAAAATATTAAAGAATTAACAATCACATTCCGTAGGATACAGCGTTACAAACAATACTCGCCGTAATAGCTTTTCATCGTGAAATTTTCAAATAATATTTTATAATACTTGCTTCGATAATTACTACCAACAATTCTCATATAAAATATGATAATAACATGGTTATCATGAGTTTTTCTCCTTCTGAAGTTCAAAATTCTAATAATGATAATCAGAACCATAATAATGGAAGAGTTATCGTTGTTGGAATAATTCAAGAGAGAATAAGTTTTTTATTAGGAATCTCGTTTTCTTTTCGATTAGATTTGGCAATCAAGGAAATGCATATTGTTTCTAATAATATTGTTACTAACCACGCATAGAGGAGTTCTTTTAAATTATTTTTTATTTTACGTTTTATTTTCTCATTAGTTGTTTTGCTTAATTCTAGCTTATAATTATCTCAATTTTTAGTTATCTTGTATATCTCCACATTATCATAGTAAGAATTAGAACATTCAAAATCGTTAATTTCTCATAAAAAAATTGCTTTATTTTCAATGTTTTCTTTTGTAATATCTCATATATCTATACCTTTATCCAATAAATATATATTGGAGGAGTTTAAAGGAAAACATTTTATACATTCTCCGTTTTTAGGTTCATATACTTCCCAAACAGACCTTCAACCCCACACATTCCATCAAGAATTTGTCTGTTTTCAATCTGATTTTTCTCTCTCACCATGTTGAACAATTATTCTATAATTATCTATTTCTACATTTTTGAATGTATGACAATATGTTGGAAGTGATATTGGATCCGCGAAAGTTGCTCAAACTCAGAAAATTGCAATAAAAGTAAGAAAGAAAAGTCAGATTTTTTTAATCATTTTATTGATTAAAAATAAAATATATTTCGTATATAATGTTTTGATTTTCTTATGCAATTAGATATTCACTATATAAATTTATCTAATAATAAAAGTTTTTATGCTTTCAAAATCTAGATATATTTCCATACTCTCCTCTCGAAGTTTTTCTCATATGGTTGTAGACTTTTGCTGTGCTGCAGCTGTGTTTTCGATTCGAAATTTGAATTTACTTTCTACTGAAACTTTCATTCAATGAGTTTTATTATATAATATTTTAGCATTTGGTTTACAATTATTTTTGTGAATATTCGCAGATAAAACTGAATATTCTCAAAGTATTTCATATATTGGATGTGTACTAGTGTGAATCTGAGTTTGTATATTTGCCATGTATCCTATACTTTCAATGATTTTTCTATGACTTGGAAATGCATGTTTCCATATTTGATGATGAATTTTAACCTTAGCACTCAATCCATGAAAAGCTAGAGAACCATGAATTTTTGTCGCACCGTGAGGAGTGGGACTAATTATATGAACATTGTTATGAAAAGCTGGAAATTTTTATAGTCGAGAATGATTGGCATTACTATGAATTTGATTGATCACTATGGCTTGAAGTTCAAAAAACTTTTTACCATATAAGAATATTAAAGAACATACAAAAAAAGAAAGTCTGAAAAAATATGATTGGAAATTGCCTGTGATTATAATTAT
>CAMJDC010000009.1 GCA_946404285.1 uncultured bacterium
TCCAAAATGCTCCAATAATTTCTGATTTTGAATATGATCAGCTTTTTAATTTTCTCAAAAAAATTGAATCTGAATTCCCTCAACTAATCACTTCAAACTCCCCTACTCAAGCACTAATTGGACAAGTAAGCGAATGATTTGAAAAAGCTGACCACAAAACTCCGCTACTTTCTTTGGAAAATAGTTATAATACTGACGATTTGAGAGAGTTCGATGAAAGGGTTCAGAAAGCTTTGACTAAGGAATGAGTTTATAAATATTTCTATGTCGTTGAGCCTAAATATGATGGTCTATCTGTAGAACTGATTTATAAGGATTGAAAGTTTAAGCAAGCGATTACACGTGGAGATGGATATGTCTGAGATGATATTACTGCTAACGTGAAAATGATAGATAATATCCCAAAAATTCTGACTCAGAATTTGAAGGTTTTGCGCGTAAGATGAGAGATTATGATGCCAAAATCTGTTTTGAAAGAAATTAATGAACAGAGAGAATTAGACTGACTTGATCCATTTTCAAATACGAGAAATGCCGCTGCTGGAAGTATCAAACTACTCGATAGCGGAGAAGTGAAAAAGAGAAAATTAGTTTGTTTTGTGTATGATTTACTGGAAGCTGAAGATGAGAATTGAAATACAGTTGAACCTGAACTTAAAGAATTATGATTTAGCCAAGTGGATTTATCTTTTGGGAAGCAGACTATTTGATGAATTCAGGAAATCTGTACTAGAAGCGAGACAAGAGCCGAATTGGATCAATTAGATTATGATTTTGATGGTCTAGTTATCAAACTCCAGGAGAATAAACCTAATAAAGTTGAACTGACAAATGAAGAAAAAAATCAGACTCTTTTTTCAGTTGAATGAGAAACGGCAGAAAAAATTGTTTCATTACGTAAGATTTTATGATCCACACAGCACCATCCAAGGCGAGCTATCGCTTATAAATTCCCTGCACAGCAAGCTAGCACTCAGATTTTGTCTGTAGATTTCCAGGTTGGAAGAACGTGAATTATCACTCCTGTAGCAAATCTACAACCTGTACAATTAAGTGGAGTAGAGATTTCTAGGGTTAGTCTACATAATTTTGATTTCATAAATGAAAAAGATATCAAGCTCCACGACTTCGTTTGGATTCAGAGAAGTGGAGAAGTAATCCCGTATATTACAAGCGTAATAAAAGAGAGAAGAAACTGAGTTGAAGAAAAAATTTCTGCTCCATTATTCTGTCCTGCTTGTAATTCTCCGATTATAAATATTGAAATACATTACTACTGCACCAATCCTGAATGCCCTGCTCAGACCAAGGAGAAATTGATTCATTTCTGTAGCAAAGAAGCAATGGATATTCAATGAGTTGGTGATGCAATTGTGGACATTTTAATGCAGCAGCACTTGATTCATTCGGTGGCTGATATCTATAAATTATCAGATATTCAGACACAGATTTTTCTGAAAAAAATTCCATGAATCTGAGAAAAAATGCTGTATGAAATCGCTCAACAATTGGAAGAATCTAAATCTAAGGAACTATGGAGAAAATTGAATGCGTTGGGAATTCCTAATATTTGAAAGAAAACTGCACAAGATATTGAAAAGTTTTTACAGCAAAAATGAGCAAAAAATCTGACTGAAATTGAAGAAATACTGACAAACGAAGAACTAATGCTTCAGATAGATTGAATCTGAGAAAAGACAATTATAGCTTTGAAAGAGTTTTTTGCGAATAAACAGGTGAAAGCGATGTTGGAGAAATTGGAATGATTTGGAATGGACTTCTCTGCTACGTCATTAATGTCTTCATCGTCATCCTGAGCGGAAGCGAAGGATCTTATGTGAAACACTCAAGATTCTTCGTCGCAAGCTCCTCAGAATGACAACAAGGCATTCTCTATCACATGAACTTTCCAATTCTCTCGTGAAATGATAAAATCAGAAATGGAAAAGAATGGATTTATTTTTCATGAACAACCTAAAAAAGATACTGATTTCCTACTCTGTGGAGAGAAAGCTTGATCAAAAAGAGAAAAAGCTGAAACGTTAGGAATCAAGATTTACGAATCTCGAGATGAAATCGTGAAAGTCTTTCCTTTCCTATGAAATTTAAAAGTAGAAGAAAAAAAGGTCGATACTCCGAAGAATAATCAACCTAGTCAGATGAGTTTATTTTAGAATAATATTCTTTGTTATTTCTTGCTATCTCTACTACATCATTACAAAATTTTTCTATTTCTTTACTTCTAATCCAGGTGTAAACACTTTCCTTTCAGTCATAAATTATAGTTAATTTTATTCAGTCTACTCAGTCCTTCTTAAAATACTTATATTTTGCATCAGTAATTGATGAACAATTTATATAATCATGTCTTAAATTTACTTTACCAATAATTATTTTATTTTCTTTTATTTCAATAGTTGGACTCTTAAACTCCTTCAAGAATGTTATAATATGAATTAGGTTGAAAATAATCAAGAAAAATAGAAAAGCTAAGAAACTTCATCCTCAGCTAGATTTAGAGCCATCACCTTTTGAAGAGATCATAAATGCTACGAATAATGCAATTCAAAATCAAATAAATAATCATCTCTGAATGTAATTATTTGCATTTTCTTTTTCTTTATCTGATAATATTTTCCAATAATCTAAAATATTGTTTTTTGTTTCGTATGCTGTAGGTTCTCTGTTATCTATAGGTATTTTTATATTTATATTTTTCTTTTTATAATAAAGAATACTATCATTACAAAATTTTTCTATTGTATCGTCATATGGCCAATAATAATAGCGTTTTATTCCGTCTTTATCTGTAATAACAAACTTTACTGATGATACGCTACCATCATAATATTTTTCCATCTCTATGTCAGATATTTCTCTTATATCATATGCAACACATTGACTATAAATTATTATTCAATTCTCACGGATTTCCGCCTTAAAAAATGGTCTATTTAAAACAAAAATACCGATTTTCAGAAACAATCAAAAGATTCGAATAAACAATATCATTGATAATCGAACAATTGAATCTGCTTTATAACCAACTTTAAGCCAAATCAATCATATAAAAATAGTTAATCCTAAAAGAATTCTATTTATCGCCTTAAATACTTTTTTATTAGAAAATCTATTAAATCTTAAAAGTTGAAATAGAGTATAATTATAATCATATTGATAATGAATATTTCAATAACGATTATTTAAATAAATTATTTCTTTTTCTTCTAGTTTATGTGTATAATGTAGAATTTCCATTGTGTAACATTTCCTCTAATAAATCAGATGAAATGAATTATAGTTAAAAAAACAAATAAAGCAAATTTTATGCTAATTAAAAATGAATTAGAATACTTATATCTATTCAAAGAAATTTATTTTAATTCTAACAATTCTTTAAATTCTTCTCGTGTGAAGTTTTTACAGATTTGAATTACTTCTTTTCTAGTCTTTGGAATTCAGTAAAAGTATTCATTTAGAAAAAAATCTTCTTTATAATATCAATATTTCAGTACATTTAAAAAATATTTTTTTCATCATTCAAAAAATTCTTGATCTAATTTTGAGTAATTTTTATCTTCAACTAGAGCTATACAAGCATATGTATCTTCGAAAAAATAATTATATTGATGAAAATATTCTTGATTTGTTAACCTATTAATTAAATACAAATAGTAATTTAATAATCTATAACTAAAAAACATTTTTCGATAATCTTCTCCATTATACTGTTTGAGAATATATGCTATGTATTTATTGTTTTTGAATCTGAATTTTTCTTTTCTTTTTTCTAATTTTTTATATTTCTTTTTTTCTGGGTTGAATCATTTAAAGATCACTTTATAATCTTTTTCCTCATCGACTACTATTACATTCTCAGGTTTATAATATTTTTTATGATACTTTTTCACATCCTCCCATGACACTGATTTATATTGGTTTGTTGATATTTCTGGATCAATAAACTTTTTCAATATTTTTTCATAAAGTTTCTGAGAATACTCTGAATCTCAAAGTTCTTCTTTTAAAACTTTATGTTCATAATCTACAGACTTTTTTTTGATTGGTTGAAACAAATATTTCATCATATCTTCATATTTTACCCATTTATCAAATTCAAAATATGTAAAATCTGTTGATACTCATCAAGATATTCACCACTGAAAATCAAAAAAATCTGGTATCTCTCAAACGATATTTCCTGCACAGTGTTCCACTGTATGCGGAATTATTTTGGATTTATTAACTAATGGTGTTCTTATGTATATACGCATTACTTCTGCTTTGTAAAATCTAAATCAAAATAATATTCCTTAGGATTATCTGGATTTACAAATACATCAATAGAATCTCAAACTGAAATTTTATGACCATTAATAATTAAATACGGAGTTATTGGTCATTCGTTTGCCATATCCATGTATTTTTCCATTGCTTTTATGTCTCTTTTTAGTTCTCTCTTTTTTAAAAATCATGGATTATTTTGAAGCTCCATTTCTAAACGACACTTATTATCATTAAGCTGTTTTATGGCATTATCTTTATCTGATAAATCATAATCTACTCAATCATATTTTATTTTCATTTCTTCTACGGTACGTCATCCATGCTTAGCATTTTTAAATTCTTTACTTACATAAAGGTTTTTATTTTCATCTTTTGTCTCTATGTTATAATAATATCATCAATCATCTCATGGTTTATACATTTCTTTAATTGCAGATACTATTGTTTTTTTTACAACTCATGTTCATTCATACTTAAGTTTTTTTGCTTTACGCTTATCTAAGTAATCCTGAATCCAATTATACAAACAAAGCAATAAAATTCATCCAAATACTAAATAATCTATAATGTTTTCCATTCTTTTTATTAATAAATAAATATACTACTTTATATCAAATTTTCTATTATTTTCAAATTAATATAATATTTTTTTTATTTGATAATTAATTAGATATCAATACATATTTAGATGGAAATTTAATTCATTATAACCAATGCCTGAAATTTTATTTTTACTCGATTACTACTCCCCTCATAGATGATGAATTGAGAATGTTTTTGAACATCTGATAAATTGATTATTAGAAAAATGATACAAAATCACATTGATAACTTCTCGCTTCCAAGATGATTTGAAAGAATATGAAAAAGCCTGAAATTTAACAATTTATAGAGTTTGAAGATGAAGAAAATGATTCTTTTTCAAATGATTTGTGAAAGCCTGTAAAATTCTCAGGAAGAATAAGAATATAAAAATAATTCATAGTTCCAGCTATACTTCTACAATTCCAGCCAGCATTTTGGCTAAACTTTTTCATAAAAAATCTGTAGCAACTATTCACGAAATTTTTGGAAAACTTTGGAAAGAATTGAAACCACGATATTCTCGCCGAATTTTTGAATTGTTTGAATGGCTGATGATTAGATTTCCTCATGATATTTACCACTGTGTGTCGCTCTATACTCTGAATTCATTACGTATCAAATGATGAATAAGCGATAAGAAATTGCATCTGATTTATAACGGTGTGGATAATGATTTCTGGGATATGAAAAATGTTAAAAAAACTGAAATAGATGAGCGAAAGAATAAATATTGATGGAATGATTCGTATCTCATTTCATATTACTGACATGCATGAAAAACTAAATGAATAGATTTATTAGTCGAAGCTATTCCACAAATTTTAGAAGAGAATCCAGATTCAAAATTACTCTTTAATATCATTCCATCAAAGAGAAGTGAATATATAGTTAAAAGAATTAATTCCATATCGAAGCAGTTAAAAGCTGAGAATAGTGTTCAAATTTTTAGATGATTTTCTAGGGAAGATTTGAGAATCTTTGTAGCATGTGCTGATTTAATTATTGCTCCGTCTTTGGCTGAGGGATTTGGATCTGTACATTCTGAAGCTTGTGCAATGTGAAAAAATTTGATTACTTCTAATCTTGCAGCAATTCCTGAAGTTGTGAGTGGAAATGTGATTTTAATGTCCCCTCCTAATTCAAAGTGAATTTGTGGATCAATACAAAAAATCAGAAATTGAAATTTTATGAAAATTCCAGAGAAAAAGTTCAGTCGGAGTGATATGGTAGATAATGTTGAATGATTATATAGATAATGCTTATTATAATAAATTTTTAATTCCTTGACTTTTATAAATAAAAATGTATCATTAATTTACGCAGGAAGCTACTTTAAGTCTGTCGTGCTGACATGCATAGTATATCATGCATGAATGGTATGGCTGACTTTTTTCTTTAAATCTAGTCGCAAAAATGTATGATGAATGTGTATTTAATATATTAATGAAAAATATTGTATGGATTATGCACAAGAAGCCTTAAATCAGCATAAAAAATATCGTTGAAAGCTGACTACCCTACCCAAAGTACCTTTGGAAACAAAAGATGACCTAGCTACATATTATACTCCATGAGTAGCTGCTCCATGTTTAGAGATAGCTAAAAATAAAGATTTAGCTTACGACTACACTTGGAAAAACAATTCAGTTGCTGTTGTTTCAGATGGTTCTGCTGTTTTATGACTGTGAAATATATGACCCGAAGCCTGACTTCCAGTAATGGAATGAAAAGCTATTCTTTTCAAAAAATATGGAAATATCGATGCAATTCCTATTGTATTGAATACTCAGGATCCAGATGAAATTATCAAAGTAGTAGAAGCTATCGCTCCGACTTTTGGATGAATAAACCTGGAAGATATCGCTGCTCCGAATTGTTTCTATATTGAAGAAGAATTGAAAAAAAGATTGAATATTCCTGTATTTCACGATGACCAACATGGAACTGCAATTGTAGTTTTAGCGTGACTGATTAACGCATTAAAATTAAGAAACTCTGACTTTTCATCTCAGAAAATTGTAATTTCTGGGGCATGAGCTGCTGCGATTGCGATTGGAAAGTTACTCAAAAAAGCCTGAGCTGAAAATATAATATTCCTAGATTCTAAGTGAGTAATCTATGAATGAAGAGACAATCTAAACAAATATAAAGAAGAAATTGCTCCTTGGAATATTGATCAAATTTCATGAACTTTGAATGATGCCATCAAGTGAGCTGATATTTTCATTTGAGTAAGTAAACCTGGATTATTACATAAAGAGCATATCCAATCTATGAACGCAGATCCCATCATTTTTGCACTTGCAAATCCAACTCCTGAAATCATGCCAGACGAAGCAAGAGGAGCTGGAGCTTTTATCGTGGCTACATGAAGAAGCGATTTTCCAAATCAAGTAAATAATGTGTTAGCATTCCCTGGAATTTTCCGTGGAGCTTTGGATGCGAGAATTCCTCAAATTACAGACCAGCATAAAATTGCTGCTGCGAAAGCTTTAGCAAATTTTGTAGAAAATCCTGACCGTGAACATATAATTCCATCAGCCTTTGATGAATGAATTGCTGATAAAGTAGCAGAAGCTGTTAAAAATATTTAGGTATTCATATAGTGTTAGTTATTATTTTTTAAATCTGAAAATGAGTTTAAGTATTGCTTTAATTATTAGTGCTATATGATATCAATTCATTTTAGTAGATATTATAAACATATAAATCAAAGCTTATTTCAGGAAAATAAGAGTTATTCTCTATTTATTAAATCTGCGATTGTTTTATTTCATAATTTCGCCTGTTCTAAATCTTCATAAGATGATTGTAGTTTTCTAAATCATGCAATTTGTTGTTCATCTCACTCCAAAATTCAGATAGCTAATCAAAATCATCCTTCATAAAAGTCGATTTCTTTTTTTGTCATTTTTTTATCTTTTATCATTTTATCAATATAATCTGGTCTTATTACAATTTCAATTCATTCTCTTAATGTTTTTTCATTCCATTTTTTTCATTTGAGAATATCTTTTTGATAATATTCCAATCATTCTATAACAGTTCAGATTGCAGCAGATTTGAACTTAGCTAATCTATTTGTATTTTCATCGCTTTCAGTTATGTCATCATAAAAAAATCTAGCCTCTTCTAAAAGCATAATTCTCTCATCGATTGATAGTTTTTTATCTTTTTTAGTTGTCATCTTAATTTTTTGATATTAATAAAAAATTAATATTATTATATTATATATAAATATTCTACCATATATGTCAATATCTTTTATCTGATTTTATAGTGCGTTCTCATTTGCTCTTTCATATTTTTCTATAGCTCTTCCAAGATAATAATAAAATCTCTCTTCTGAAAATGCCTGGTCGCTATATTTTGGATTCTGATTATTATCTTCTCTTTCGGCAAAATAAGTTATACGACTTAAAAATTCACTATTATTCAATAACTTATAAAATCAAGTTTCATGGTCTGTTTGTAATGCAAGCACAAAATTTATACTTCAACGTAATAAATCATTTTCAATTTTTTTAGCAAAGTTTTTTTGTGTTTTTTGCTTATTGTAATTACCATACAATTCTCATAATTGCTTAGGCGTTATCTTAAATTTATCATACAGTTTTCATTTAAATCAATTTCTTAAAAGGTCGTTATATTTTTTATTAACATGCTCACGTCATCAAACTACTAATATGCGATAATTTTTTCTCTTTTCTTCTAAACTCTCAGAATACTGCTTCGTCTCTTCTTTCTTCTCTGTTTTTTTACTGATTTCACTAGCATGTTGCAATAATGATATTTTTACTCTTAATTCTGCGTTTTCTATTTCTTTTTCCCTAAGATTCTCGTTATATAGGGCTTGAGCTTTTTTAAGTTTATCTAATAATTCTTTTTGTTTCGTTTTTAGATTTTTTATCTCTTCATTATCATGACTTCCCTCCTCTGAAGATGAATTATTAGCATCAAACTCTTCTCAATTTATATATGCTCGTAACCAATCAAGAAAATCATTATTTCAGCATCGAATGTCCCGATTATCACCTCATTCGCTTATAAATTCAACTCTTGAATCATATGTGGTACGTGTGATAGTGAAAACCCTTTCAATATACTCTTTCAAAATATTTTCTGCTTTTTTGTAGGATCAGTCTTCTAATTGAGTTGATTCATACAGTAATTCACATACTTCATCACGTACAGATTCAATTTGTTCTTTAGGCTTTTCCAATAATCTGAATAATGTCAGAGATTGTATTCTTTTATAATATGATGAATCAGGATTAAAATATCATAAAAAGTTTGAAATTCAAATATCATTATTTTGTAATTGTAAAGATATGATAAATACACACATATCCTGAAAATCTCAATCTATGGATTCATAATTATCGTTCACATAATATTTTCAACGAACAATATTTATTGCATCCTTAAGTAGCCAAAAATCGTCCTTAGAAATCTGATTTTTAATCAACAAATCATAAAAATAGTCCTTATGTTCTTTCCAGAATTCACGTTCAACTCAACTATTTTCATCATTTTCTCCACCTATAGTAGAATTGGAGCTATTATCTCATCATCAAAATATTTCATCAAGACTGATATCATTGATTGAGCATTTTTTATGTGTCTTTGGTTTAAGTTCGATATTCAACTTATTTTCTTCCAAATCCACATAATTTTTAATTATATCAAATATTTTTTTATCCATTTTTTAATCATCAAACTCAGATAAAGAAAAATCTGTTACAAATAATAATTTCTTTCTTGGTCTTGTCGATAATGTATAAAATATGTTGTCATTTTTATCTCAGGCTGTTCACCTTAAGAAACCTATGTATTCTTCTCTTGAAATATATAATATAACGCATTCAGCTTCTAATCATTTTGCAGAAATATAAGTTGTCACCAAAATATTCTGATTTGTTCCTACTCAAACATATGAAGTTGGAGTAGATTTTCTATCTCGTTCAATACCACTGTAGTAGACTCCATGTTTAATGTTATTTTTTGATAATTGTTCACATAAAACAATAATTTGTTTCCATTTAGGACATACTACAAGAATATTTGAGTAATTTTCTTGGTTCTCTTCAATTAATTTAATTATATTTTCGTGCCATGTTTTATTATCTCACTGAAGCCAACTATTTATATCAGGTTTTGAATCCGGTATACTAGTACAGCTTTTTCATGATTCCATTGCATGCGCTTGTTCATCTTCAGGCAAAAACATTTCGACTGCATATTCAAAGATTTCCTTCGTTGTTCTCATATTATTTGTCAAAATTTCGATATTTCACTTGGGAGATAGAATCTGTTTCATATCTTGCAAACTTGATCATCATTGAGTATTCTGATGGTCATCTGCAAAAATAGATATATGGTCTGTCAGCTTTTGGATGCTCCTAAGTATATTTTTTGACATATCCTGTCATTCATCAATAATAATTTCCTTATATGGTTTTTTTCATCAATTATAATCTACATACCAATCAAATAGTATATTTAAAAAATCTAAAGATTGTTCATTAGCAAAAAACCAAAGTCTTGATCTATCAATTATTTCCGCAATAATCTCTCAATTTCATTTCAAATATTTGATATAGTGATATTCGTTTTTTGTATTTTTTTTATGGAATTTTCAAAGTGTGAATTTTCAATCTAAAAATTGAAGATCTCATAATGTTTCTAATTTTTTACATAAAATATTTCTTATGCCTCTATATAATTCTTGTAAATGGAATATATCACAATTCAATCTATTTTCTTCTTCACTTTTCAGCAAGGAATTTAATAGTTTGTTGTAACATAGTAGAAGAACTTTTGTTCATTCTCATGTATAATTCTTATAATATCAATTCTGCCACGACAATGCTCTGTAATAAGCAACAACTGTTTTTCCAGTTCCACCATATCATTGTACTATGAGATTTTCTCCCCATCACTTTCTTTTTGGATCAGCTAAATCAATTTTTATTAAAATCTTTTGTTGAACTGTCAACTGTTCTGGCATTGGTAGACGAAACTTAATTCATTCTTTTGGCATAGCAATTATTTTATAAGTTAAAACTATTAATAACTAAGCTTTTGAAGCTTTTTTCCCAAGCTTTCAATATTATTTTCTATTTTTGAAATTTCCATCTCTAGATTTGTGACTACATGTGTTAACTGACTATATTCTTTTCTTTCAACGAGATATGACTTATCATCTTGAAACGATTTTATTACTTTATTATCAGATGATATACAGTCTCTTAAACTAGATATTTTCGATTCATAAATTGATATTTTATCATCATATGTATCCTTCATTACAGTAGAATTTTTCATTTTTTCTTCTTCTAGAAAGTCTATTTTTTTATCAATATTCTCTATCTTTAGTTTATTTTTCTTACGCTTAAATGGAAACATGTCATTTTCTTTTTTTATTCCTTCCTTATCTTTTTTAAGTTCATTTATCTGTTCATCTATCAATTTGTTATAATTACTATACTCTCAATTTTCTTTTTTTAGATTATTCAAAATATTTAATAATGATTCTAGCTCACTCTTTTTGTCATTTTTGTAATTCATCAGAATTGTCGCAATTTTTTCTTTTTCAATTCTAATTTGTATTTCTTTATTTGATTTCTCATTATTCAAATCGTCAATTTGATTTTTTATTGAATTGATTTCATCTGTTTTTCTAACTCAGTTTCTATCAATTCATTCTGGATTATATCACTGCCAATCATAATTTTCATCATCATAAGGGTTTTGAGTGAATTCATTTATATGATCTCTATCAAAATGATATATTGAATATCTTGTTCACGTATCTATATTTATTCAATCTTTATCAAAACCATATGGATCTACTTTTGTTCCTGTATCTTTATGTATTCAGTTATTATCAAATCAATATTTGTTATATTTAGACATAATAAACGAATATTACTGTTTTAAAAAATCCTATAAATAACTGTATATTTAATTATAAAACTTTATCAAACAATTTTTCACTTCAATCTCTTGCTTTATTTATGCATTTCTACATCGTAAAAAGGGGTTGTTCTAAAGAATCTGCATGTGAATATAATTAAAAAACTACGAAGTAACTTTTTTATAGTTATGTTTTTTTGTTTTACATGTATTTATATTATATATATTTTTTATCTTATGTCAATGTAAAATATTCCTTGCAATATTAGATTATAAATTTATTTATATTTATATTTAAACAATTCTTAAACTATGAAAATTGCAGCTGTACATTGTCGATTATTTCCTGGTGGAGCTTTGGAAGTTTTCAAAGATTTACTTCAACAGGAACTTAGAAATGATCCGAAAGCTGAGATCAAAATTTTTACAATGATAGCTGATGAAGACTCGAAATCCTTAAAAATTCAAATTCCTGGAACTGAAAATTTCAAAAAAATTCAAGTGGTAGAATCTCTACCAAAATGGTTGAACAGATTTTTCCTTTTCTGTGGCAAAAAACATATTCCCATTCTTTCATCGATTTTTGATTATCGTAATTTGATAGTTTTTTACCCCGAAGTGATGAGAATTTTATCGCGAAAGATTAGTAGATTCTGACCTAAAAGAATGGTTATTTCCAGTTATGCAATTGCCAAAAATGTAAAAATTCCGCAGACTTGTAAACATACGAAATTGTACTTGCACTCCCCTATGCAATATATTTGGTCGCATCGTGAAGAATATATTTGAAAATTCAAATGATGGAAGAAATATTTATTTACGTGAATTATTCCTCGCTTACAAAGATGGGATAAACAGTTTACTCAGTTCGATGAAATAATCTTTAATAGTAATTATACAGCTGGATTAGCTGGAGAGATTTACTGAATGAAATGAAAGGTAAAATATCCAAAGATTAAGGATTGTTTTTACCTTTCTACTCCAACTAAAGAAGTTCAAAATTACTTTGTTTGTGTAGGTAGAGTAGTAAATTTTGTGCGTGAGGTCTGACTGATTATCAAAGCTTGTAACGAAACTAAAACTAACCTTTTGATTATCGGTTCGTGACCTGATGAGATTCAATTAAAAGCTTTGGCATGAGATACCGTAATATTTCTATGATGGTTACCACAGGAAGAAAGTTTGAAAATTATCAGAAATGCAAAATGATTAATAAATCTGACTAAAGAATCATTCTGAATGTGAACTGCAGAAGCTTTACTTTTGTGAGTACCTGTGATTTGATATGCAGAGTGATGAAGCAAAGAATTAGTAGATGAAAATAGCGGAATTTTGATTGATAAAAAAAGTATATCAACGTTAAAAGATGCTATTCAGACTTTTGAATCTAAGGAATGGAATAGACGTCAGATTTCTGATACTATTAGAGAAAAGTTGCAGAAATGTAGTTAAAATTATTTGTTATAGTTTTGGAAACAACGAATAGGGAATCAATATCAACGAGACCAAACTGAACTTCCATCTATGTATTGTGTTGGATATACGTACATTACATGTGCTGAGTTTTTATCCTTAAAATAAGGCGAAGAAGTCCATACTCACGCATTATACCGTCCAGGATTATACATATTATCATAATTAAGATTAGATGCATTTGGCAAGAATAAATAGTCAGCAAAATCTGAACTAAGTCAAACGTTTTGGATTTTTGTTATTCAATCTACTTTTATTCAATTATATTCCATAAAAATTTCTATGACCTTTCACCATTCACCAATACTAGGCACATGCCATCATTCAGGGCAAGGACCTTTCCTATTTTCTTGTGTTTCTTTCTTTATATTCCATCACCAATTATTTTTTTCACTATCGTTTTCTCATCACCATAAATCATCATGATGTTCATCATGTTTCCAATAATCTCTCAATCCAACGACAAATTCATCTCATAAATATCATTGATGAGAGTATTTACGATTCCACTTTATTGGATTTGTTGTGTAATTATTTGATTTCGTGTAATTCTCTGGTGTTTCATTTAAAACATCCATCCTAGAGTAATCATCTTCACTTATATATTCTGCCTTTCATGTAAAACAATAATTATTTCACCATTGGAAATAGCAACCATCGTAATCCCATTTCCGTCATTCGGATATCGGACTACTAGCTCATAAATTTCTATCCATCATAGTTATATGATTATTTCAGTCAGAAATTGTGATTTTTGAAAATTCAAATTTATTTCAATTCTGATCAAATCGTTCATATAATCAATCGTCATATGTTATGATATCTATTTCTTCTTTTTCCGTATTATAAACACTATGATTCCATATATGAATAATGCCTTCATCTATACCATTATCTAAATCCATATCCGTTGGTTTACCTTGTCAAATAAAAGAATTATTATTTATTCGATTTATATTATCTATTTGCACAATATTATTTTCTTTATTTTCAGATAAATATTTTTCTTCCAGAAAATAATAAGCACATCAACCTAAAGCCACTAGAAATAAAAATAATAAAAATATTTTTCGTATACGCATTTTATAGTACTACAAAAAAATTAAAATTATTAAAGATACGTATTATTATATTTAAAAAGTTAAATATTGCAAAAAATATTAGCGTTTATTATCGGGTAGTTTAATAAAGATTTTAAATTAAGCAAATTAATTCAACTTTAGATTCTTTTTCTTTCGTTCAGACTTTGTGATATCCATGTATATTTCATCTCGGAATTCTCAGTTACAATAATGAGTTCCTTTTCTTCTTCCATATTCCTTAAATCAGACTTTTTCATAACATCTGATTGCTCATTCATTGAAAGAAAAAACATGCAAATCTATATTGAGCAGATTTAATGTATGAAATCAAAATAGTAAAATTGCATTAATAGCATCCGTTCAGTATCATTTATTGTGTTCTTCAGCATCTCAAATCGATACTCCAAGTCTGGCGGTTTGATCTATATGGTTTATATCTCATAAATCCGTGATTCACAGCATTTTATCGTTCTTTTTGTTAATGATAGCAAAAGCCTTTGTCTTAGAATTAGAATCTTTTGAATATTCTTCAAGAAACTCTTTTTCTTTATTTATAGACAAAATTGCTTTAGTCTGATTAATTCCATCAGATATTCTGCTATCATTTACCCATTTTGTCCGCAGTTCATAATCCTCTGCGTTAATAGGTGAGAGATAAATCTTACCTCGTGATACTTTTGGAAAATATTTCATTTTTATGATAAATTATAAAATTATAATCTTGAATATAGTTCAGATAGCTTTTTAAATTCTGAAGAATCATCTAGGGTTTCTTCTATATACTCCCCGTTTTTTCGGTAAGTTTTCTTTCAATATCCTTTCTCCATTGAACGATTTAACTCTTTTGAAGTTTCTGTCGTTAATACTCTATACTCATCATCAACTATTTCCAATGCTGCACAATTCGAAAATAATAATCAGATTTCATTTGATTCATTTTTTAATAACTCTTTTACATGTTCTTGTCTACCATCTTCATCACAATGTGGTACAAACAATCAATCAGCGAATCAAAGACAATCTACCTTTATTAATGGCTGTTTATCATCTCAATATTTTATTTGTAATGAATCGCTAGAACATTCCTTAAACCAACAATTGGCTCATGCTGATAATCCACACATTACTTTTCATTTATTCCATGCATCTCTCAAAATCACATCAAATCAATTTTCTTTCCATGCTTCCATTACATCTTGAGTACTTCATCATCATTCATAAATAATATCCGCCCATTCTACTAATTGTTTTACTTTTTCTATATCTGATAATTCATTACTTTTCAAGTCTTTACAATCACATCAAAACTTCTCTCAATAAATTCTCTCCATTGTTTTAAAATATCATTCTTGATATTCCAAATTAACTCAATGTCAAAGGAATAAAAAATTCGGATTTTCTTTTCATGTTAATCTTACTATTTCTGCATCTATTCATTCTGTTTCATAGGGATTTCTTTTTCATTCTTTAAGCCTTCAATTTTCTCAGCCACCTATGGCTACAATTTTTCTGCTCATTTTGATTATTGATTAAGATATAAATTATTTGTTCTTTTCCTTCCAATCTGGTCTTAATATTTCCATAAGAATTAAATCATACCATTCTCCATTACAATATTCGCAATGATGTTTCATTCAAACTTCTTGAAATCAAACTTTTTTGTAGCATCATATTCCTTTTTTATTGAAAGTCTTAACCCATAACGATATATTATACAAATTTAGTGTGTTGAATGCGAATGATAGTAATGCATTAACTGCATCAGTTCCGTATCATTTATTGTGCTCATCAATTTCTCATATCATTATTCAGAGTTCGGCGGTCTGATTTATATGTTTTATATGATATAATCATGTCACTCAGATAAATTTATCATCACTTTTTCTTACAATTGCAAATTCATATTCTCAGTTTTTTGATATTCCTTCTAAATATGATTTCCCAGATTGAAGGGATACCATTCTTGGAGTTCAGTGAGTTCAATCTGTAATTCTGGAATCATTACTTCGTTTAACAAAAGTTTCAATATCTTCTAAATCTATTGGTGAAAGATAAACATCACCTCGAGAAATCTTAGGAAAGTATTTCATCTTATATGTAAGTAAAGGATAAATTATTTATTCTTTTCCTTCCAATCCGGTTTTAACATTTCCATATTAACTAGGTCATGTCGTTCTCCGTTGCAATACTGACAATGATGCCTTGTTCAGATTTCTTGAAATCAAATTTTTTTATAACATGCAATAGCTTTTTTATTGAATGATTTTACTCGCAGATATATATTATATAAATTAAGTGTATCATAACAGAATGACAACATTGCATTAATTGCGTCTGCACCATATCATTTACTATGTTCGTCAAAGTCTCCTATTGAAATTCAGAGTTCTGCGCATTGATTTATTTGATCAATATGGAAAATTCATACAGTTCAGAGAAGTTTATCTCAATCTTTTTTGATTATTGCTAAATTATACTCTCAGCTTTTAGCTACACTTTCTAACCAGTCTTTTTCGCTTGATATTGAGATAATCTGTGGTCATGTAGTGATACAATCTGTAATTCTTTTATCGTTCATCCATTTTGTAAATAACTCATAATCATCTGTATGAATAGGTGAAAGGTAAACTTTACCTCGTGAGATTTTTGGAAAGTATTTCATTTGTATAGTTAGGTAAGGAATAAAATATTATATTGAGTATATAGTAATAAAAAATATTTTTTCTAGGGAAATCCAAAGCTGAGAACAACTCGCTTAATTACTATTAAGTTTTGTGAGCTTATCAACAATAAAGGCATTTTTTGTAATTTTGTGAATCAAAAGTAAAAAGCTACGGGATTCTTTACCTTCCCATAGCTTATATATTCTTATAATTCTGATTTTATTCTATATCATATCTAATATTTTTTTGCTATGAGAAAGTCCGATTCAATTTGAATCGCCGTTTGTCACAATAATATTCTCACAGCAAATAAATAAGTTCATTTAGATATAGGTTTTTATAAATTAAATAATACCTCTATTAATGTATACGATAGAATTTCTATTTTGTGACAAGAAAAATCTGGATAATCTATAAGAAAACTTGAAAAAAAGCGCAATTTAAATATATTGTAAAATACATTTATATGTATCTTATAAAATATGGGCAACTCTTCATCTAAATTATGGTCATTGATATGAAGGATTCCTAGGAGTGAATATATTTTATTACAATTTGTCATATTTTTTATTTGATATATTTCTTATTGTATTCTTGGTTTTATTTCATGGGGGAAGTGGCAAGCTGAACCAATTCTTATTATTCCATATTTTTTATCCTGCATAATTTTAGCAAAAAGATTTCAAGACTGTTGAGTATGCTGAAAATGGGTTTTATTTTTAAGTGTGCTAACAATAATTTGTGTCACTTTTGAATCATATATATTATATATATTATGATTCTTATTATTATGTTTGTATGTAATAATTCTAATTGTAATGTGCTTTGTAAAATGAGATAATTGTAAAAATGAATATGGAGAAGCCTGCAAATAGAAATATAATTCATGTGATAATGAAAGAAATATAAAAATCTGACTCATTTTAGAATCAGATTTCTTATTATATAATATTATATTTATTTAACTGAGATTGTAGTTCCTCAAATCTTTGTATTCCCAAAATTCAATGCAATATATGTATTTCCCATCTTCACCGGAGTGATAGTGATTTTAGCTTCCCCATCTTGAACTAGCATTACTGATACTGGATTTAATGAAATGTTTGTATTGCTTGCAATTGCTGTAAATGGAATATTTAATGCTCAATTATATTTATCTCATGAAGCTTTATTCGTTATACGAATAGTAATTTGTGTTGATCTCTCTAACATTACAGAATCATCAAATCCTTTTTCGATTTCGATATTCCATTTCTTTACAAATTCTTTTCATTTAATATCAAGTCAATCAAAGTTTAGTTCAAGTAAATTTTTCTTCTCATTTTGAGCTAATGGTTTTTGTTCAACAGGTTTAGCTTCTGGAAGTTCGACTTTCTTAGTCTCTCATGTAGTGTTTTTAACTTCTCATGTTGAAGTATTTGTTGTTCATGTTATTTCTTTTATCTCTCATGTTGAATTATTAGTCGTTCAAGTCACTTCTTTAACTTCTCATGATAAAACAACTTCTCATGTCGCTGTTCAATGATTTTCTTCTGTATTTTTTACCTCTGTTTTAACCTCACTTTTTTCTGCAACTTGCGTTGGATAAGGAGCATCTACCGATTCAAGCAATACGATTGGATCTTTTGTGTTTTGGAATAATTGGATCCTACAGTAACCATTTGCAATAATTTCTGAATGTCCTTTATCAAGTTCTGGGCATCCTGCAAATGCATATGCTGGTCTTCATCAACTGTTTTTATCGATTTCAAAGTGAACATGATATCATCCTAATGCTCAGAATGTATTTCATGTATTTCAAACTTCTCAGATTTTTTGTCATTTTGTTACTGTATCTCATGCTTTGACTGAAATACTATTCATGTGTGCATAAGTGGCGAATAGAATTTCTCCGTTGAATTTGAATTTAATCTTTACTACATTTCCATATGCAGAATTATATCATGCTGAATACACTTCTCAGTCTGCAATCGCATAAAGTGGGGTTCATTTTGCAGTTGCAATATCTACTCAGTAGTGGGCTCATACTGCCTGGTTCCATTCTTCTTGGTAGTTTGCTCACCAAAGAGTTGTATAAATATCTGTATAAACTTTTTCATTTACATATGTAGTATAATCTGCGTTATTGATAATTGGCAATTTAATTTTACAAGAATCTGGCATTGAATTTCGTTCCAAAGTTCTACATTCTAGTGTAGAAACTTGATATAAAGGATAAACAAGACTGGTATTATTTTTTAGGTTATCTCAAGATCATCGCATAGTTGCCCATCAAAGAAAAAGAAATGCTAAAACTCCTTCTCCGATATACATCCATCGACGTGAACAAGTATTAGCTGCATTATAAAGTTTTTCTACTCTTCTTCATCTGTGATGATGAGAAATAATTCTCCTTCAAAGAGCCGTATTGAATTTTTGATATGCCTTTTCATAACCAGATCGTTTTGCCATTTTTTATTTTGGTATAAATAAATTCTATATTATATTATATTCTAAAAACAAAAAAATGTCAAATTTTTGGGGACTTTTTTTATTTGAAAAAAGATATCTAAAAAATAAACTGAAATCGAGTTTTTTATTTTGTTTTTTCTATATTATGAAAAAGTATTGGTCTTTGATAGGTATCACTGTCCTAGTTTTATTAGTTGGACGACTATGATATCTGTCATATTTTGCATATTTAGATGAGCATAATTATTATCTTTCAATGCTATCATCTTGGCAAAATCGATGAATTTTTGGTGCAGCATTAGTGTGTGCTGGCATTCCTCTGATTTATTGGTTGATGGCATCTAAAATTAAGATTAAGAATTTGCTTATATGGTTATGAATATGAGCTGCTATATTCTGATTAATTCACTGTTATATTAAAGATACTCTCTTTTGATTTTGAAGTGTTATAGCAATATTTCATACATTACTTTTATTTTGACTTGCTGTTTATCTTATTTTGTGATTTTCTGCACTTTGAAGTCGGGTTGAAAGAAAACTAATAAAATTTAAGCAATTTCGTTGGCAGGAAATATTCTTAAGTTTTTGAATCTGACTTTCTAGTTTCCTAATTATAGTTCAAATTCTATTATGAATTGGAATACTTTATTGAATAGTTAGTTGGTTGTTATTTTTATGACTTTGATTTATGATTCGATATGAGAGAGAAAATCTTAAAAAACGATGAAATATAATTTGTGACATTCTAGAAAATTATAAACTATGACTTACCTCTTGAACATGGAATTTGAACTCAAAAAGTTTTTGGAACTGAAAAAAAATCTGATTTTTAGTTCTTTTCTTGCCAATTATTCTTTCCTTAGCTTATTTGTATATGTGAATTCAGAACGCATTTGTTCCTTATTCAACTGCTTGGGATGCAAATCATGAATATATGTATACTCCTAAAGTTTTGGCAGAAAATGCGTGAATATACCGATGAAATACTGTTGTTAGCTCTATGCCTTGATTTTGGCATCAGTTTTTAACTTTCATTTTCTCTTTAACTGGTTGCACTAATTGATGGTTAGGATTGTCTCCTGATAATATTGCTGTATCAATGAATAATATAAGTGCAACTTTGGTTCTTATTTTCTGAATAGCTATTATTTTCCAAATATTTTCATTCGTTAACAACAAAAAAGAAAAAGATGAGGATGAAAAAGCTGAACTAAAAAAATGAAAGAATGTGGTTGTCGAACCAGAAATGGATAATTCAAATTGAACTGCTATGTGATGGTATATGTTACTGTTACGGTTAACAGGTTGAATGTGAGCATTTCTTGTAATTGTTGATAATAAGACTGATTTATGAGTTATGGCTTTATCATTATTAGCATTACTAGCTGGTTTAATTTTTCTTCAGAATAGGAGAAATTCAAAGGATAAGAAAGAATTATTTAAATATATTTTAATTGCCTGACTATTCTTCGGATTTGCCGCATTAGCAAAAATCACAGCATTTGTAGATTTTGTGTTATTTGGATTATTGCTTGTATGATTACGATTCTCTTCATTAACTAGTTTATGACTCTGAATAATGGCAATGTGATTTGTTAGAAAATTCAATGTTCTGACTTCTTCTGTTATGTTAACTGATGAAAACGCAACATGGTTGATTATTATTTGATGAATTATTACAGTAATTTGATTAATCATTTATTTATTAAAACGTTCAAATAGAAAAGAATTCTGAAAAAATTTCAGAGATTTGATTATATTTTGAATCTGATTTTTACTCCCTCTTATAGTATTAAAGTTACCTCGAGCAACAATTAGCCAAATAAAAACTGATAATTATTCGTTCTGAAATTCAATGAAAGCTGTATTCTTAGGTATGAATAATTGAAATAAAGCTGAAACTCCAAATAAATTATTAGCTCAAAATTCTGAAGTTCAATGAGATAGTGAAATACCGTTAGATACTAACAGCAATATTTCGTTAGAGTGACAAGATTTAATTGATTCAAGTGTTTTAACAACAAAAAAATGACAAGATTTTTCTCAATGTTCTGCTGCTGGGGATATTTATTCTGAAAAAGAATTAAATGAATGATTGGAGGAAATTGTAGGTTGATGATGAGGTGAGGATTTGTGAAGATATATTTGATATTGATGGAAGACTTTCTCTCGTGAATGAAATTGAATATTTTGGCTACTAAAATTATTACGGCCTACAAGTGAAACTTGTTACTGATTTAATCATGATGCGAAGGTATTATGTAATAATGCAAGTGTAATTGATTCTTTTAAGATTGATGATTTACGTGGAATATATGAGAACTGAATAAACAATAAAGAATGAGAAGCTTGATTATTATTAAAGAAAGCTATAGATTCCTACGATAAAGCTAAAAAAGCTGGAGAATCTACAGATTCCTCTAAATTCTATGATGAAATAGTAGCATTAAGACAGTACTATCAATCTCATAGCATCTCGTCATCGGAATCAGATTCTGTTAGTATACCTTATTGATATATAGTTCCTCTAAATATTTCATTCAACTGGTCATTACAAAATTTAAGTAGTTACTATACAGATATTGGATTCTTCTGGATAATAGTGTATATATTCTTGCTTATCGCTTTACCATATGCATTAATAAAGAAAGATAAAATTTTGACTTCTATTGCGTTGACTACATTAATTTGATGGTGAATATGGTGGATTATTGGATCTTCAATATTATGGTATGGAACTGCTCTGATTTCTCGAACTATGATAACTCTTGCTCTGCTTTGGGAAAATCTTTTGAGGAAAGATAAAAATGGAAATCCTAAAATCGTACCTCGAATTTTGGTAATTCTTGTTTGAATTATCTTCTGAGTTCAAATTATACTTAATTTCGTAAGAATTGCTTCTCAATGAGCAAATTCAGTATTTGTATGGTATAAATGAAATGTAGGTAGAATACAGGTTATTGATGATAATTTACAACCAAGTTATAAGCTCCAAAATGGATATTGATGGAAAGATATATTTGATTTACAGTTCCCTCAATATAATCCGATAATCAATGCATTAGCTAATCGCGATAATGATGATTGAGTTGTCGTAGCTTGAACTTATATTCAGTACTTTTTATGAAATCAATGGAATATAAAGTGAGATTGAATGTTGGAGGATTTTTTCAAAAAATCTTCGGATTGAGACTTGTGTAAGCTTTACTGGAGACTAAGGAAAGATAATACTCGCTATTTGATTATTGATCCTAATATATGAACTGTAACAATGTGAGAGTGAAATGAAACTTTGTTCTATAGATTCTTTGCAAAATTAAGTAGAGATAATTCAAAAATCGAGAAAGACGGGACTATAACTTCATTGATTAGACTAGCTAGAGAGTGATACATTAAACTATTAAGTACTAATAATGTTGGAGCAAAATATGCATTTACTCTAAGTGATGATGAAATTAGGTGATATGTATGATGAAATATGACTGATGATGAATTAATTCTACAAAGAAGTAAAATGGCAGTATTGCAGTATTTTGGAGATGCTGATTCAATTTTCTGAACTGTTGCTAATATATTTATTAATAGAATCATGAGTAATAGAGAAGCCTGAATTGAAGATATTGCAAATATATACTGATTAGAAGTAGATACTAAAAAAATAGCAAATGCTGCAAATGCTTATATAAATTGAACTATCAAAGATTGAGACATAGGAGAATTAACTCAAGCTGAAAAGTCTGTTCTAGTAAATTATTTAAATATTTATATAGCGTATAGCCAATGACATAGTGAAGATTGACAGTCTATGGTTCAAAATATCCTACTTAGCAGTGTAACATGATGAAGTCAAGTTATAGCATTAGAGTTAAATTAATGTAAAATAAATATAAAAAAAACAGCCGATTGGCTGTTTTTTTTTGATAAATAATTTTTATGTTTACTTTAACTGTTGATTTATAATACCTTTTACTTGGTTAACAAAATTCAAAACGTCTTTTTCTAAATTTCAAGATTTTTCAATACTACATCATGCTGCATTTGCGTGTCATCATCATTTAAAATGTTTAGCAATATCTCTACAGTTATACTTTCATTTTGCACGTAAACTAAATTTTATATGATCATCTTTTTCTTTTCAAAGGATAACTAATTCCTGTTCCTTAATATCTCAAATCAAATATAATGCATAATCAGCACTATCAGGGTGTAGTCAAAACTTTTCTAATTCTGCTTGTGAATATCGTGAATAAATTATATCATCAATTCTTTGCATTCTACCAAGAATTATCTGCATAAATTCCAAGTCTTCATAACTTTTAGAACGAAATACATTGTCTATAATCAGCTTTTTCTTAGCTCATTTTTCTAATAATTTTAAATTATTTCTAGACACACGAATAGATTCTTCTCATTCATCAAAGCGAAAATTTCCGCTATCTGTCATTATTCATGTCAGTATAAACGTGGCAATTTGAGAATCTATTAATTCTGGTCGCCGTTGTTGTGTAAGTTCAAAAACCAATTGAGCGGCACTAATAGAAGTGTCATCACGAAATTCTACTGAATTTGGTAGCGTCCTTGCAAAAATATGGTGGTCTATGATAACTTTTTGGTGTCAATCAAAATATTCTTCACTTCAAAATGTGAACTTTCTTATCATATCATACGTTGAAAAATCTGTGAATACTAAAAGATTATAATTTCAATAATCAAATTCTGTTTGTAAATTTTGGATTGGCAAATAAGAAAATGTATCGTTAGGAGCGTCTGGTGTAAAATATGAAATATTTTTTCATAATTTCTCTAACTGTAATCAAAGTCAAAACATTGATCAAATTGCATCTCAATCGATGGATTGATGCCCAAAAATTGCAATATCTTGTGCTTGTTCAAGTTTTATTTTTAATTCTTCTCACTGCATTATTTTAGTGTAGATATAAATTACTCTTGAATTAGTTTTTTAAGTTCATCTAGTCATTTCTCTGATACTTTCATTTCATTTCATAAAACTTCTATTTCTATCTCTCATGGATTTCATGAAATAATAGTCATTAATGTTTTCATTTTTGAAAATGAAAGATTTTCTGGTGCAATAACTAACTTACCAACATTTTCTGAATCAAATTCAGTTTCTACTTCCATGTTATTTTCTTGTTTCTCTATCATTTCTGGATCTCAAGAACTATCTTCATTATTTTCTTTTATATCTTGATTTTCAGATTCTGAATTTTCAATTTCAGGTGTATCCATTTCGGAATCTAGGTTATCATCAACATTTCCCCCAGTTTCATTTTCTTCTAAAGTTTCTTCCATCTCTCACTGAAAATTTTCTTCAAAAGATTCATCGTTGTCAGAATTATCTTCTATATCATTTTCTTCAATAAATATCTGCTTTTCAACTTTTTTCTCATTAGCTTCAGATTCTTCCTTTTTTGCATTTTCTGCTGCAATTTCTGCTTTTATACGCTCTATATTAAGTTGCTGTTGCTCTCAAGCTCTAGCCTTCTTAACTTCAAATACTGTTTCTTTTTCATCATAAGAAGTTCACGATAATTCCTTCAATATTTCACGAGATGTCTTAACTATTTTGGTAACTTGAAACCTATTCTTTTTCCATCAAGATACAATAACTAGGTCAAATTTTTGATATCAATAAGTATCGGTCAAAAATATATCAAAACTATCTGAAATATCTTCGATAGTTATAAAAAATCATTTTTTCTTTGCACGACGAATGTCTTTTATATATCACACAATTTCAAAATTACCTGCATCATTTTTGTCTTTAATATTCGATAATATAGTTTTTTTCTTTATATATTTATAGAATCAATCAAGAGGATTTCATGAAATAAATGTTTTAAAAACTTCCTGTTCCATCATCAATCTTTCCATTAACGTAGATGGTTCTACTTTTCTTAATGGAATTTTGCTTTCCATGTCTCAAAATAGTCACTGACTAACTTTTGAAGAATTCATAATCCAATCAAGAATCACATCCATATTATTCCACAGAACTTTACGATCTCCAAATTGGTCTAAAGCTCACGACTTTATCAATCATTCCAAGCTCTTTTTATTTATTACGCTTGAGCATCTTTTACAAAAATCTTCTAGTGAATTGTATAATCAATTTTTCTTTCTCTCTTCTTGAATATACTCTCAAGTATCATATCACACTCATTTTATAGATATAAATCAAATTCTTACTATATCATCAATTGCGGCAACATGGTTAAATGATTCGTTTATGTCTGGTCTTGCAACTTCAATTCACTTTTGTTGAATTTCTCAGAAATAAAAACTCTGAGTATCCACGTCTTCCTCTACTGAACGGATTAGGGCTGCGGAAAATTCTACAGGATAATGAACTTTTAGATAAGCTGTTTGGTATGCAATCATCGCATAACACACAGAATGCGATTTATTGAATGAATATGAAGCAGCTGGTTCAATCATTCTTTCATAAATCTGAGTTGTAGTTTCTGGCTTATATCAGTGAAACGATGCTCAACGTTCTCTAAATTCTTTCTTTAGTTCTTCAATGATATATTTTTTCTTTTTTGCGACTCCACGACGAAGGAGATCGGCTTCTCAGAGTGAGAATCATGCCATTGCCTGTACAAGGAACATTAGTTGCTCCTGATAAACAGCAATTCAATACGTTTCTTTCAAAAATGGATCCAAATCTTCAATCAGTTTTTTTCTTTCTTCTTCGGCCACTTCTGGTCAATATTTTTTGGTCAATTCTGCTTTTAATTCTGGATACATATATTCAATTTTTTCTTTTCAAAGTCTCCTAGCAATATAACTTGGGATAAATTCCATTGGTCATGGACGATAAAGTGCATTCATGGCAACTAGGTTATCAATTTTTTCAGGGATTAGTTCGATTAAATAACGACGCATTCAAGCAGATTCAAATTGAAAAATTCATGTGGTATCTCATTGCTGAAAGACTGATTTGTATGTTTCTTCATCGTCAATTGGAATATCCAAACTCATCGTTTCCAAAAACTCTTCAAACATTTCTGGAATCTTTTCTCATTTTTTATCGGCACGTGCTTTTATAATTTTAACACAGTTTTTTATGATTGAAAGATTACGTAATCCCAAAAAATCCATTTTTAGAAGTCAGATTGATTCAAGTGTTGGACCATCATACTGACTAACAATTGTATGGTCTTCTTCTTTGTTATATTGTGTGGGTGTATATGTTGTTACTTTTTCTGGGGCAATAATTATTCCACACGCATGAACTCACATTTGACGTAAATTTCACGTTATATTATCTCAATATTCCATAGCCTGTTGAACCTTTTCATCTGTTTCATACATCCTTTTTAACTCTGGAATCGCTTCTGGTCATTCCACCTGTGAAAGAAGTTTTATTTTATCTTGGAGTAAATTGGTAACTAAGTTTGATTTTTCAAAAGGTAGTCACAACGTTCTCGCTACGTCTTTAAATGCCGCTTTTGTAGCCATTTTCATGAATGTTCAGATTGAACACACATTTTCTGCTCCATATATATCATAACAATGATCTATAACTGTTTGACGTAACGAATCTTCAAAATCAATATCAAAGTCTGGCATTGAGACTCTGGCTGGGTTTAAAAAACGCTCAAATAGTAAATCAAAAGGTAAAGGATCAACTTCCGTAATTCATACTACCCATGCAAGTAAAGATCATGCTCATGATCATCTTCATGGTCAAACTGAAATTTGATGTTCTTTGGCTCGACGAACATATTCTGACACGATAAGAAAATATGAATTAAATCACATTTCCTTGATAACTTTTAGCTCATATTCCAAACGCTCGATATAGTGTCATAATGAAAACCTTTTATCTCTACCTGGAAATTCACTCTGGTTCTTTTCTATAAAATCCTTTTTATATTGTGTGTATGTTTCTACTGTAAATTTGTGTAAATCGTCTGGTGATGTATCCTTTAATGCTACTTGCAATTTTCATTTATTAGTTCTTCTTACTAAGTTTGCAACTGTATCTTCATCCCATATACATTTTAATCTTCTTGATAATCATGCAAAAGCTCTCCAACGGAGCTCAAATTCGTATATCTCAATTTGTTTTTCTTTATTCATCGTCTCAACCATTATTTTTGGATTTATATGACTTATAAAAATCTGTCTGTTAGAATAAGGTTTAATCTTAAAATTTCAAGAGAGGATATTTTGTAATTTAAAGTTTGTTTATGTATTATATTCAAATAATTTATGAACTTCATTTTTGAATTGACATTATACTAAGTATCATTATATTAAGTTTTACCGTAGTAATCCCGCTACGGTTAAATACATGTATTTTTATGGATAAAAAAGATTTTTTAGATGCTTGGATAGGGTCGAATTCTTACGGCCAATCTGGGAAGTGGAGACCTTCAGACGGTTCCTCCTTAAAGAAAAAGGAAAAAGATGCACTGTCAGCTGGGAGTGTTGTAGTTCATGAAAAAAGAGGTACATTACCATCCTTGTCAAAAGTATTTGCGAAGGATGAAGAAGGTATCCTTCACTCTGTGATTATTCTAACTAGAAACCTCAAATCATTAAAAGAGGAACTCCATGAAGTCGGATATATAGTTAAAGAATAAGAAACTTCCATAGCCATAGCATCTATGCAACCTAACTACTTTTTTGCTTCGTTTTCGATTGTGACTGAGTAGTTAGGGTTTTTTATTCATTCAAAAATTTATCAAAAATTCAGTTAACTAATTTTGGAGAACCTGCATCTGAATATCTTTTACAGAGTTCTATCATTTCATTGATTAGAATTTCCTTTGGTGTATGAAATAATTGATATTCTGTATATCAAAGTAAGAAAATTGCTTGATCAACAATATCCATTTCTTCATAATGGAAGCTTTCTGCATATTTATTTACTATTTTTTTTGTTGGTTCTACATATTTTTCAAAACTTCACATCATTTTGAGTACATAATCTACATCAATATCTTTTTCATCTCGCTTATCAAAAAAATTCTTGAGATAATATGGCATATCATCTTCTCATTGCTCTGAAAGAATTTGCTTCACACATTCTTTGAGTTGTTTTCATTCTTCCTTAGACTTATCGTAAAGTTTCTGCACATCAGCGAGAAATTCTTCAGTGAAAAATGAATCATGAGCATTTCACAAAAATGGAGAAGTCTCTTTGTTTTCTTCAGATTTTTCTTCTTTTTCTACATGATTTAATGAAGCCTGAAATGTAG
>CAMJDC010000010.1 GCA_946404285.1 uncultured bacterium
AGAGATTTGAACGAAGCTCTACAACACGAGATGATTCAACGTCCTCCTCGTTTTCCAAAGAATAAAATCTGTAAAATACTCTATGCTACACAAATCGCAGTAGATGCTCCGACTTTTATAGTTTTTGTAAATCATAAAGCTCGTGCAAATTTTGCGTTTAAAAAACGAGTTGAGAATAGTATCAGAAAGAATTTTTGATTCATTGGAGTACCTATCGTAATTAAATATCGTAACCGCTGAGAAAGCTGAAAAGAGCGTGATATTTTTGTGAAATATAATGAAGAAGATGTGGAAAATGCAGGATTAGAATCCATTCAACCATGAGATGATTACGATGAAGTTCCAGTAAAAAAATCTAAAAAGTCTGACAAAACGGAAAGAAATCCATATACAAATAAATGAGTTCGTAAGCGAGAAAAACACGTTAGCAAATACGATGAAGTTAAGAAAACGAAAAAACAGAAGTTTCCAACTGATGATGAAATTGAAAAATATGGAGAAAAAAATAGGAAACTTGAAACCAAAAAATCTTCTACTCACGAAGCCAAAAAGAAGAAAAAGTTGAATCAATATTCCAACGTTAAAACTGCGAATCAATGAAAATTAAATGCAATGTTTGCAGAAGCATATTGAGATAAAAATCAAAAAAAATCAAAAAGAAAAAAATAAAAATAATTTGAAATTACTTTACTACCAACGGAAAAAATGAGAATATCTGTTATTTGAGCGTGAAGCCGATGATTAGCACTTAGTGATGTACTAGCATATAATGGCAATGAAGTCCTTGTTTATGCCAGAGATCTAGAGAATTCAAACGAAATTAATGAGCATCATACTTCTCAGAAATATTTAGAGAATAAAGCAATTAATAAAGAAATAAAAGCGAGTAGTAAATTGGAAGAAACCTTAAAATTTTCAAATTATTTAGTGATTGCTGTCCCAAGTAAATCTGTAATTTCTGTACTAAAAGAGATAAAATATATAAAAAAATCTGATAATTATTTTTTCATAAACGCTACTAAATGATTCGCCAACAAAAAAACAATTCAACAAGTAATAAGTGAATATTTCCCTGCCAATAGATGATTAGTTTCAGTTTTGTGACCGTGATTTTCAAAAGAAGTGATAGATAAAAACGTTAGTTGTTTATGTTCCGTGTCAGATAATAATGAACAAGCTCTTTTTGTTCAGGCACTTTTTTCTAATAATTATTTCAGACTTTATATTCAAAATGACGTAATTTGAGCCGAAATATATTCATCACTAAAAAATGCTATAGCAATAGCCAGCGGAATAGTATCATGATTATGATACGGGATTAACACGAAATCCAGCCTAATTACCCAATGAATTAGAGAGATGGCTATAATATGAAAAATTCAGTGAGCAAAAGAATGAACTTCATTTTGATTAAGCGGACTTTGAGATTTAATTTTGACATGTTCAACGGATGAATCTAGAAATTTTCAAGCAGGTTTTAAAATATGAAAAGATAATTCTGCTGAGAAATTTTTGAACAATAATCAAAAGACCGTTGAATGACTATCTGTTATATGAGTTATAGAAGATATTATAAAAAAGCATAATTTAGATTTGCCAATATTTCATTCTCTCTATGAGATTATCTATGCAAAAGCTAAGCCAACGGATATGCTCAAAACAATTATGCAACGTCCATTGGCTAATGAAGCATTACTCTATGAACAGATAAAAAATGTAAGTTAAAAAACCTCTCCAAATCGGAGAGGCTAAGATTATTTTTAAAAGTTTATTACTTCAACTTTTTATGTAATTTTGAAACATACCTATATGATAGAAGCATAAGTAAACCTCCAATCACTAATATTTCTATGATGAATAATATTAAAATATTTCACCAATTCATGAATAAATGAGAAGTTAGAGTAAATCAGAATAATTGAGACATATAATAGTCAAAAATTCATAGAGAAACTCCAGTAAGAATTAATGAAATTAAGAATCCACCAGCAATTGCATAAAAGATTGTCCACAAGAATGGCATTATGATTTGTGATTTAGAAGCTCATAATAATTTTTTAACTTCAATATCTTGCCAAAATGCACTAAATATCGTGTTCAAGAAATATCTTGTGAAGAATAGTATTACAATAGCAATTACAACAACCAATGTTATAGATAGAATTTGAACGAAATTAGATAGTTTAATAACGTTAACAATTCTCTCTTCTTGTTCTTCCAGATTTTCAATTTGATCTAAATCTTGTACATTTAGAATAATATCTTTATTCTCTAACATTACAGATTGAAGAATGTTATATTGATTCTTGTCAGAGAAAGTCACATAAAGAGTAGCAGGTAATGGATTTCACATTCAGAATTTTTCTAAACTTCATGTCAATTCTGGCAATCTTTTTACCATAAAATTCATAGCATCTTCCTTAGTTAGGAAATTTACTTTCAATCATTCATCTTGTAACTTGTCTTTCAAATTCAGAACTTGTTTATAAATCTGATCCTGATTTGACACATCATCTCTAATGTAGAAATACATTCATAATTTATCCTTTAATCATTCATTTAATGTATTTCCATAAGAAGATACTCAAATTAAGATATTCAATAAAAACAATAAAAATCCGGAAAGAATGCTGATCCAAATCATTTGTCATCTATAGATGCGAAAGATTGATTTTACATCATCTATAAATGGTTTGGATCTTTTCTCCTTTTTTACTTGAGCTTCATTTGAAGTCTTTTTAAACTTAGGGAGGCTAATCTTTTTTAGTTTAGGTAGCTTCACCTTAGGAAGTTTAACTTTAGGTAGTTTCATTTTTTGTAATTTATAAGGAATAAAATTTTGTTATTTGTTTAGAGATAAATACTATTTTTCCAAGTTAAAGTGTTTCTTACCACTTATAAACTTTTCAAATAATGCTATTTTTTTATCATACCATCATATAGATTTGTCCACAATCTTCAGTTCATTACGATGCGAATGGAAGAACTTTATCATATCTACAGCTTCTTCATAATCTTCATCCAGTATAGAAAGCTGTACAATATTGTAGATTACCTCAGCATCAAGTGAATCTTGTTTAAAAGCTTTTCTTACGAAGTTTCTTCATTTCTCACGGTTTCAGTACCAATATTCACTTAATCAATAGCAGCGAATGATTTCATGGTTTTCTTCGTTGGTAAGTTGCATAGCTTTTTTTAAATATGTACGAGCATCTTTCCAATTATTCTTCTCCATTTCCAATAATCACTTTATGTATAGTCAAAGTGGATCATCCTTCTTGGTAGAATTTAGGAAACTTAATGCTTTATCTGCTCAATCCATATCTCATTGACGATAAAGAATATCAGTTATCATCAACAAAGCTTGCTCATTTTTAGGATCACGAACGAGAATATCATTCACCATATCTACAGCTTCTTCATATTGTCATGATTCAGTAAGTTCTTGAATCTTATCCAATATCTCAGCAGGGATATATTCACTCATCTTCGATGATATAAATAAAAATATACAATACATATTGTATTCAGAAAAAATAAAAAATCAAAAAAATAAGGGGATTTACTAGAAGTTTAGCTTTACTTTTTAACATAAGAATATATAAACATATAAATTTTAATAAAACTTTAGTTATTACCTTAGATTTCTATAATAATAAAATTTGATAAAGTTCGAAAATGTAAAATAATGATTATCACTTGATAAATAGTAAAATATTATTATTAATTCTTCGTATGTATATTTGTTTTATATTATAAAAAATAAATAAATGAAAAAGATAAAGGACATTCTCGAAAAAATTAAAAAGTTTTTTTCTAAACTATTTACGAGATTCTCTAACTATAAAAATAACAAAAAATGGTTTGTACTATATTTAGTAGTATTAGTTATTTGTTTGTTTCTTTTCCCTGTAATTAGAGCAAACGGATCAGGTATAAGATTCTTGTTATCATGAGTATTATGGAAATCATCGTTGGTAATTTTGCTTGCAATGATTGGTTTATTTTTGCGAAATCTAAGCATATCATTCAAGACATGGATCACAAAACTATGTTCATTACGTGAAGATGAACCTTTGGTAGATTTCTTATTATTATGGATTATAGTGAGTGTATTTATGTGAGTAATGGACTGAGCTAATATTGCAGCAGCAAAGGGAATAACTCAAAAAATATGATTTGTTAATTGGTGGCTTCTTATTGATGGTTTATTATTGCTAGGATGACTTGTTCGATCCTTCATCTCTCTATGGAAGTCATCTCAAAATTCAACCAGAAAGACAAAAATAGTTAACATAGTTGAGGAAAGACATCCAAATGAAGCTCATAGACAATCAAATCAAGTAACACACCTTTTCGATGATTTGAAAGACGCAGAATAGTAATACTTAAAAACTATATATAAAACTGTAACGCTCGTTACAGTTTTTTTTGAACAATCCAAATTATCTATTATTCAAATAATGTTTTCTTTCACATTCGTTTAATTTTTCGATTGCATATCTAAGCATAGTTCTTGGCATTTTATTTGCATACTTATCAAGAAAATCTTTCAAAACTTTTTCATCTTTTTTTCAAACTTCCCTTAATAATCGTCAAACAGCTTTATGGATTAAATCATGTTTATGGTTCAATAGCATTTCAGAGATTTTCAGAGTATCATCAAGTTCTCAATTTTTTACAAAAGCCATGGTTGAAACTATAGCAACTCTTTGTTTTCGCATATTTTTGTCTTCAGCTAATTCATACAAAATTTTTCTATCTTTATCTAAAAGGTAGTTTCATAAAATTTTATAGCAAACTAAATCGACTAAGTCTCGATTGTTAGAATATTCTAAATGTGATAGATAAAAATCTATAATTTTCTTTTGTTCATCATGTAATTTTTTCTTCGTTACAAACTCGTATTTATAGCAGAGAATTAAGAGACCAGTTAAACGAACTTCATGATATTCAGATTTTAATAAATTTTCAATATCATCCAAACTGCATTTTTCAAAATATTTTTTAGCGATTTCTCTTTGTGGAGGAACAGGTATTCATAAAAATTTATCTCATTCTCCATATTCTCATTTTCAAGTTTTGAAAAAGCTGGATAAGATTTTAGCTTTATCTGGATTCCTTAATTTTTCTAGTTCCTGAATAATTTTTTTATACATTATTATTTTTTCTTTAAATTAATAATTACCATTTCACCTTGAGTTCATAGTCTGAAAGGTAATCACCATGTTCAAATTCATTGCGTTACAAATGCTATTTTATCTCAAAGTTTATATTCTCAGTAAAAATAATCATTAGCTAATCTAGATATTTCGGTGATTCAATAAAATTGCCCACGATGAGTATGTCATGCAACTTCTAAATCAATAGGGAAGTTTTCCAACTTTTCCAAACGAACTGGTTGATGGGTAACCAAGATAGAAAAATCTGAATTATTATTTATTTCAAGCTGATCCATAATATCATTGATAGAATTATTTCATCGTAAACTTTTATCAATTAGTCAAATTAGCTGAATTCAATTAACCTCAACCATTTCATTATTCAAAAATTTTATCCCAGAGACTTCTGGAATCTTTTTAACAATTTCAGTATTTCACATTACATCATGATTTCACATTACAGCAAAAATAGGAGTATCTTTTACAGATTTAAATTTTGAAAAATAATCTACATAAGTATTATTAGGTTTATTCATCAAATCTCAGGCAATTATTACAAAGTCTGGTTTTTCTGATTCTATAGTTTTTAAGATCTTATTAATGTGAAAAGTTTGCATAACATTTTCAGTATGAATGTCACTCACGAGCAAAATTTTAGTATCTTTCAGAATTTTTTCTGATTTTATATCCAAATTTATTATTTTAGTATGCAATGAAAAATAAGCTCAAACCCAAAGAATCACAAAAATTATTCAAACAATAATCCATGGGTTGACTTTATACCAAATGGAAATAAAATTTTCAATTAATAACATAATCAATAATAAAAATCAGAGTACGAAAACCCAAGAACCTATCGTTCATACTATGTCCAAAATTTTACTATCTCATTTATACATAAAAGTTAGTATTACGAGAATTGCAAGGATTACAGCAATTATTAAAGGAATTATTTTTGAGTTATTCCCAAAAATAACGAAGAATCTCCATATCACATAGTAAAACATCAATATTGATAATATAACCAAAGTAGGGAAAAATCAGAGATTCATTACGATATCTGGTGATGAATAAAAACAACCAATAAATTCTACAAATTTAAACATAAATTCCAAATAAAAAACTTATAAGTTTTGAATCCAAACATAAAAAATACAGTGTAAACCTAGACTTAAAAATCAGAATTTAAAAATATTTTTATTTATTACAAAGAATTATTTATTTTTATGCAAATAATTCCACAAATCAACGAACGTGTTTGTGCAGATTATGGCTAGATTTTCAGGTAATCATTTTTGCATATATCGATTTTTATTTTCTTCAAAGATATCTTCATATTTTGCATTTCTTTCAATAGCTGTCGCTAAATTATCACAAACCATTTCAACCAAATATTGCAGTTTAGGCTTATTACAACTCACAAATCATTCTACATGGTGTGGGTTGTTATTATGTCTTTCTTTTCGTATTCTCCTTACAGTTTCATCTCATGGATTATTTCTTAGGTATGTATATATCTCTAAATTTACAGGTGTCTCCTTATCTTTATCATGTCTTTTTCATAAGTTTTTTACTTTACGACAAAAAACATCCATGATATCCATAACAGTTTTTTCATGTATTTTTGTTATTTCTACACTTTTTTTTCTCAGAGGTTTTCCTATTGTTTTCCTATTGTTTTCCTTATGTATAGTATTCCACAAATCTACAGAAGTATTCCTACAAATTATAGCTAAGTTTTTTGGTAATCATTTCGCTAAATATCGTTCTAAGTCTTCTTCATAAGTATTTCTGTATTCAGACCCCAATCCAGAAGTTATTGATACTTGATCTTGGACTATTTTGATTAAATGTTGTAATTTATATTTTTCTAAATGTTCAGGTATTCCCTCATCATTAATATGTTCTTCTCATAAATCTTTTACTTTATGACAAAAAATATCCATAATATCAATAACAGATTTTCTATGTTTTCTAGTTATTTCTAAACATTCTTCTTTAGTATAACTATCCTTTTTTTTCGAATAGCTTCGCATAGGTCTATCTACGAATTAAACACAAACAATATTTACATATATCATTATGAATGTCAATTGCTTTTTTATCTATATATTGTTATCGGTAGATACAACGTTGTAGATAATTAATTACGGGCTATTGTGGACTTTCCCAATAAATTCTATATTGATTTTTCTGATTAAAAGTATAATTTCTAATCAGATTTTTTATTAGTTATTCGAAATTTTATGAAAATAGTTCAATGAGCAATCAAGACTCCAAAACAGATTTCTAACATAAGAGAAAGCTGAAAATATTTGAATGAAATGTTGTTAATCCTCAGAGAAAAAGCTAAAGCATGAGTAGCTTTGATAGAACTTGAATTTGTAGCAGAACATTTTATAGAGAAACATAATTTGAAGTGAGCTTTTAAAGGATATGATGGTTATCCCACAAATTTATGTTTATCCGTAAATAATTGTGTAGTTCATTGAATACCGAATGAATATATCCTAAAGAACTGAGATTTGCTTAAAATTGATGCATGAGTAATATATGAAAAATGATATTCTGATTCTGCGATTTCAGTGGTGATTTGATGAGAAATGGCTAATCCATTAGCATATGAACTAACTACTGTAACAAAAAGTGCATTAGATAATTGAATTGCAACAATTCAACCTTGAAAATCTATGTATGACTATGGAAATACAGTATCAAATACAATTCATAAAGCGTGATTCCATGTTTTAAAAAATTTAACAGGACATGGCTGCGGAAATGCAGTTCATGAAAGACCATATGTTTTCAATTATGGACATCCAGATATGAAAAAACAGTTTTTCACTACAGGGATGGTACTTTGTTTTGAACCAATTACAGCAGTAATGAGTGATGATTTTTATATGGAGTATTGAGATGAATGAATGTACACTCAGCACTGAGATTTAGGTTGTCAGTGGGAATATATGTTGTTAATTACAGAGAATTGATATGAAATGATGAGTGGAATCACAGAGTGGGAGTAAATAATTATATTTTATATTTTATGACGGTGAACCTAAAAAATAGTATCGCTTCATAAAATATACGGAAAATATGATTTAAAGTCGATTAAAAATATTGAATGTTAATTAATGAAAAACATATAATTGGATAGAAAAGTCAGAAAATTAGCTTTCTAATATCCTTAGATATTTCTTTGCATTTGCTGCTATTTCATCTGCATGATCCAGTCCATTAACAATTTTTCTTGCATTTCTAAAATCGGTCTTATTATCATTTATATATGTATCTAATTTAACTCATGTAAAAATTCAATATTTCATTCAATAAATTGTAGTGCATGCAGCTAATTCATTACTTTTTAAAATCAAATCGGGATTGTTAACCAAATCAATCTCACTTCATTTCAAAAGACTTCCATCATTACATTTAAAACTCTTTCATGATAATCTAATTTTTTCAGTCATTTTTGTATAATTTTTTTTCCAAGTTAATTGTACAAATCATCTACCATAATATGCATGTCATGTTGTTGAATCTTTTTTTCAATACCTTTTATTTTTTCATCTTCAGATCTCTTCACGATTTTTAAATCAACTTCCATTAGGATTAGGGGCTTCACGTTTTGCTGTGGCAAGTATATACGCAATTTGACGTTTATCACTAACTCAATACTCAATACATTTATCATACATCCATTGTTCATTAACGACTTGTTTATTCTTAGATTCTGTTGAATCCAATTTACTCCTTCATGATTCCGTTCTATTTCTTGGATGAGAATCAGATTCAGATCTTGAACTCTCTGTGCCTCAAGTAGCTCTCTTTCCAATAGCTTTAGGAATTTTAACATAAACAGAATCTCATGCTGAAAACCTATGGTTTTCGTTATAAATAACTCATTTTTTGTTTGTAATTAAAATTCAATCTTTAGTATTCGATACCTTTTGTTTTACAGCTTGTCTTCTTATGTTTTTAGGCTTTCATCAACTCTTTACAGTATAAAGATAAACATAATATTCTTTATCTTTTGACTCGTTTTTGTATTCAAAACGTCATTTCCCAACTTTAGTATTTCATTCTTTAGATTCAGAATTTTCGTTCTTTGGTTTGCGCCTAGAATTAATCCACTTTTGTATTTCGGTTTCCAACCAACTTAGGCTAGTTAAACTTCTTAAACTCGATAAAGCTTCTCCAGTTCTTTGTGAAGACTCACGAGATGACTTTGTTTTTTCATTTTCTGATTTAGGGCTCCCCATTTTTTTTAATTAGTAAAAATATAAAACTTATTACACTAATTATACACAATGCACAAATTTTTTGCAAATTTTTAGAGACTTTTTCAAACGCTAAAAAATAGACATTCTACTAAGAATTAAGAAAAATAAAACGAAAGAATGTGTGTAATTGTTATTATGCTAGAGATGTATTATTCTTCGTGTAAAGCATCGCAATATCCTTTGTATGATTTTTATCAGTTTCTCATTTACTAGTTCAAGTTCAAGGGACGCTTCATGTCTCAGAAAATTGGTACATCGCAGGTCTTACGGTGGTTTTTTTTGATCATCAAACTAATATAGTTCATTCTTCTTGATTTACCCTATAATTGCTATATGCTGCAATCCATACGGTTTGGTACTTATCAAACCTAGAATCATTTTTTATATAATCTCCATATGCTGCAGCTCAAACATATAAGCCAGGAACTATTCAAGTCTGTTTTTCTACATATTCAAGCCGTTTTAATGCTTTTTCTTTAATTTTACTGGGGTCATTATTAAACATATTGTTTTCTAAGTCTAACATAGGAACAAGTTGACAAACTCATTGTTTATTTTTGTACTTATTATACATTTCTAAGAACTCCTTAGCCTCATCTTCTCAGGTCCTATCTTTTTTTAAACTAAGCCTCCAATATAGTCAAGCAGCAATTTCTTCATGATTATTCTTAACTTGTATATCGTTATTATATTCGTTTACAAAGTTTATCCAATTTTCGAGCATTTTCTTGTCTCACTCTGAATCTTTTGGTGCACCATCTCATGCTCTAATATAAATAAAAGATACTCATCTTAAAGCATTGTCTTTTGAGTCCCAGTTTTCTCTATTCCATTTTTTAAAAGCCTCTAAATTCATCATTGTATTGAATCTTGAAACATCAATTCAAAGATATTCTCATCATTTACATTTAAGTTTTTCAGTTGAAGTTGTCTCATTTTCTACTCCATTTGTATCGTCTGTAGAATCAGTTCAAGTTTCTGATGGAGCATTTTCATCAGTTCATCCATTTTCTGTTGTCTGATCAGGAGAATTGTCTCATTCATTACCTTGATTTTCATTATCAGGATTATCTCATGAGTTTCACCATCAAAATAGGTTTTTGAAAAAACGACCTATAGGATTCAGTATTTTATTTTCTATCCAACCGCCAATTGACTTAAAAATGCTTTTATTATCAGCTGAATCTCACGCTAAATGCTGATTCGTAATTTCATTATACAAAGCGTCAATTTTTTTACTTACTGAGTTTATCATTTTTTCAATTTCTTCAATTTTTTGTATATCTGATAGAGTTTTTCATTGATTTGTTTTTGAACTTAAAATCTCCGATTGAATCTTTGTCTTTGTCTCATCGGCCTTTTTTTTGAGTATTTCTGCTTCGTTTTTTTTCTGTGTTTCCGATTTTGAAGACTTTTTGAGCCTTTTTAATTGCTCTCTGATTCAATCATAATCTTTTTTTAGAGTATCAATATTTTTAGAAGACATTTTTATTTGTTTCAAAAACTAAAAGTCTTAGACAATCAGAATTATAAATATAATTAGAAAAAAATCAAAAAAAACGGAACTTTTTTACCAAAAGTGAAAACAGAAAAAAACTATCAAGAGAAAGAGTACTATAAGTACAACTTTCCTTATTATATTCCATCTTTTTTTTACTTCTTCAGCGTTGCTACAATCTACATCGTAGAAAAACAAATATTCCAGTATATTTGTCGGTTTAGTTTTTCCTTTTTTAGACGTATTTTTTATATTTAATCTTTTCATGATAGAGATGCACTATCTAAAATCCATTTGTCTATTTTCTTACTTTACCATGTGGAGTTCATTCAACAAATCATGCATTAGTTTGTACTCAAACTACGGCTTTTTCATAGAATTCTTCCAAATCTTTTGCTCCCACATACGACATGCTAGAGCGGAGTCATGTAGTGAAGGTATCGATAATATCTCACACAGATTCTAGTCATTCTCTCAAATAAATCTTAGATTTGCTAATTCATTCACGATACATTCATCTTTTCTCTATCTCAAAATTATCTAATTTCTGACTTCTGAGTTCAACCGCTTTTTTACTCGCCATTCAATAGTTTTCTTTATACATTAATCCATCTTCATCGTATTTGATATCTCAAGTAGATTCATAAGTTCATGCAAAAGTAGTTCCAAGCATTACGTGATTGGCTCATGCTGCTAGAGCCAAGGCTACATCTCTTGGTTCTTTTACTCATCCATCTGCCCATACAAATCATCATAATTTTCTAGCCTCCAAAGCGCATTTATATACAGCTGTGAATTGAGGTCTTCATACTCATGTCTGCATTCTAGTAGTACACATAGCACCAGGTCAAATTCAAACTTTTACCCCATTTGCTCATGTTTCAATTAAATCCCTAGTTGCTTCTGGTGTAATCACATTTCCAGCAATTACGATTGGTTCATTTCCATAAACTTCTCTGAATTTTTTAATCGATTCAATCATTTTTTTCTGGTATCCGTGAGCAGTATCTAGCACAAAGATATTTATTCACATATTATAGAGCATTTCAATCTTATCAAATCCATGAATTCCTACAGCTACAGCCACATTTAATTTCCCCTCTTTATCCAAAGTTGGTTTGTAAATTTCATGTCTGATGCAGTCTTTTTTAGTCAGAATTCATATCAATTTATTATCCTCATTTACAATTGGCAACGAAGAAATTCAATTTTCATCCATTAAATTATACGCATCTTTATTTGAAATTCAGTCTTTTGCTGTTATCACTTTTTTTGCCTTCAAATTTCAAAGTAAAGAAAACTGATCCAAATTTTTCATATCATTTTCTGAAAAAATTCTGATGGGTTCATCATTATCGTTCACCATTACTACACGATTATGCGATCTTTTGTGAATAATTCACATAGCATCCCTAATTGTATTGGTAGCCTTCACAGTAATTGGAGTGTCATATTTTACACTCGCAGACTTGATTTTAGTTATAATTTCCTGTAAAGTATCGATATTCATATCTTGTGGTAAAACTCCCAATCCTCCATAACGAGCAATAGTTTCAGCCATTCTCCTTCAAGTAACTGCATTCATATTAGCACTTACAATAGGTAGGTGAGTCCCAAAATTGAATTTTGGTTGAATGTTTACTTCAGATCTAGAGTAGCCATCATAATAGCTCTGAAAGAGAAAAACGTCTTGATAAGTAAGTTCTTCGTTTTCATACAAAGGATTATTAAATTTCATTATCTTTATATGTCAAATATAAATCCAAACAACTTATAATAAAAATTAATTTAAAAACAAACTTTTTTTAATACGTAAGAATATTATTAAAATGTATTCAAGCGGTGGTATATATTCGTAAAAATTCTTATGCGATATACAAAAAAAGCTAGTAGCATAGATATCGCCACTAGCCTATTTTCTTAGAAATCTTGTATACGAGGAATGCTCCAAGGCATGGTCCTAAAACAAATGAGCTACAGCATAATGCAATACCCAGCCCCTCAACATAATCTATTAGGACCAGCCCTACCCAAAATATTAGGCAGAACGTAAGTATTCCAAATATTAAAGCCAAGATGACTTCAATAATACCCTTTATTTTTCTTTTTCTTTTATTCATTTTTGTTTATTTTTTTTGTTATTATTATACAATAAGTATATCATTTTTATACAAAAAGTCAATAGAAAAATAACTATTAATGTCGTTAAAATAATTAAGTTTATAAAATAATACAAAAAAAAAACTTCGCTAGAAAATTGTTAGAATTTCATGGATTATTTCACTAAACTATGTCATGTCATCTCTTCTGGAATATCGATTCCAAATAACGTTAGCATAGTCGGAGCCATATCTGCAAGTCATCATTCTTTTTCTATATTATCTTGAGGCTCTCAATTATGAATATACCAAAATGGAACTAAATTCGTAGTATGTGAAGTTATAGGAGCATTTTCAGGTCACATTTCTTCACAATTTCCATGATCTGCTGTAATTAGAATATCTACACCATCATCTTTACTCCATTTAAGCAATTTAGCCACAACATCATCCAAAGTCTCTACAGCTTTTATTGCAGCAGACAAAACTCCTGTATGTCATACCATATCACCATTTGCAAAATTTACTATAAATGCATCAAAATTTGGAGATTCATTTAATAATGTTGTAATAATCTCTGGAGCAGACATTGCAGGATCCAAATCGTAAGTAGCTACTTTATGAGATGGAATAAGTAAATTTTTCTGCCCGTCATAAACTACTTCTTTTTCAGCATTAAAAAACTTTGTTACATGTGCAAATTTTTCAGTTTCTGCTAAATGAAATTGACGTAAATCATGGTTTGATAAAACTTCCGAAAGTGTATTTTTGATATCTTTAGGAACCAAGAATGTAGGTCCATCATATTCTTTATAATATTTTGTCATCGCTACAATATATAGATTTGGCATACTTTTTGTGATGAATGATTTATTCCATTTCTCGTATAATTCAGCTTTTTTTGGATTTTGTGAAACCATTAAAGCTTGAGTCATTTGCCTTGCTCTATCTGAACGAAAGTTTACGTGGAATACTGAATCTCCATCTTCTATTCATTCTGCTCACAGAAAACTCACAGGTGTCAAAAATTCATCGGTCTCACCTTCTTTGTAACGTTTCTGAATGTATTCGCTAGGAGTATCCGAAGTTTGAGTCTGCTGAAAAACTATTTCATCATAAGCTTTTTGCTCGCGATCTCGATTGTTATCTCTATCCATACCCCAGTATCTACCTCACAAAGTTGAAATTTTTACATTTGGGTAGTCTTTCAAAAATTCTTCAAAATCTTTCATAAATCATGCAGCCGATTGTGGTGGAACATCACGTCCATCCAAGAAAAAATGGATATAAGTCTTTACATCACTTGGAATAATTTTTATCATATTTATCATATGTGTATCTATTGAGTGTACTCCTCCAGGACCAAATAATTGAAGCAAATGTAATTTAGATCCATTCTTACGAACATGCTCAATTCACTTTTTAAATGGCTCTAAATCCGCAAATTTTCATTCATCAAACAAATCTGAAATTTCTACTAAAGACTGTTTGATAATTCTACCTGTTCACATTGTAGTATGTCAAACTTCAGAATTTCACATTTGTCCATCAGGCAATCCAACAGCACGTCATGATGCATTTATTTTAGCATAGCTTTTTGAGAATAAATAATCAAACGTTGGAGTTTTTGCTTGAATAACTGCATTTCTATCAGGATTAGAATCTATCAATCCAAATCCATCCAAGATAATTAGAGCTACTTTTTTAGACATAGTTTTTCATATCCAAATAAAATTTTCACTTCACGTAATACAACGTAAATGATTAATTATAATATATTGTTAAAAAATATTTTTTCAAGAAGGAAAATCTAAATTTTACCAACTTCATCATCAACCTCAACCTCATCATCAACCACTACTTCAACCTCAACTACTTCATCCAGATGAAGATCACCAATCTCATCAGCCACCTCCTGAACTATCAGGATGATCAATATCATAAACAGTTGAAGAAATTGAATCTCAAATTGATGAGATAGATGTTATAGCATTTCACCAATTATTATCAGACACAGATATTCATTTTGGAGAATAATCCATTTCTTCTAGTATAAGCATACACTTTTTTATCCAATGGTCTCAAATATCCAAGGCAATGGCATAAGGAAGATTTTTTTCAAAATAAGTTGGATCTTCTTTTAATAACGTTCTAAGTTTCTCATCATCTACTGATAATAAAAATTTCCTAAATCATAACGTTTGTTCTATAGACTCAATTCATTCCTCGGATATATATTGTATATCTTTTCAAATATGCAATTTTAATCATCAAACTTTAAAATTGAATTTATTATTTATGAAACGCCATATTAATAAGAAAAATAAATATACAACTATTACTATTCAAAAAGAGAACAAAAGGATTGAAAAAAAATCATAATCTGAGTTTCCTTCATATATATCAACAACTAAATATAAGGATATTAAAATCCGTATAATACCTATAAATCGATTTAAAATAAAATTTCAATATGGATTATCATTCAAATGTACCTTTTTATAAAAGTCTTCATTAGTGTGTTTATATTTATTTGAAGCCAAGCGTGAAACCTTATATAATTCTCTCCAATTAGGAATAAATTTTGTATGAATTTTGAAGAATACTTCATCTGCTATTTCTTTTAGAAGATTAGAATCAGATTTACCAAAAGCATATAATCTATTAATATCTCCATCAACAAAGCACAAGTTCCAAAAGCGTTTCTCTGGATCATCAAAGCGAAGATTATCGCATTTATCATATCATTCGTCAAATTTAAAATTTAGATGTGAATAAGGTATGAAATAATACTCTTTTTTATATCGTAATCAGAGCATTTTTTTGACTTTTACTTCTTTAACATACGCATATCCATCAGCTATCCAACTGAATAAAAATGCTGAGAGTGTATCAAAATTAGATTTCCAATTGTATATGGCAGCAATTTCCATTGCAGTATATCATTTTGGAGGTGTATAATAAACAATATCCTTTATTTTTCTTCAATGAGTTTGTCTTAATTCTTTTCTTCTTCTATATCTTCTTACGAGTTCACGTATAGAGAAAAAACCAATAAAGGATGTGATAATACTTCGGATTCAAATAGAGATAGTATTTGAATGATATATAAACCATCATTTCAAAGAATAATACTTTTTAGTTGGTACGTAATCTATTGGTAATTTTACAGCTAATGTAACCCCTTCTCTAGCTCATAAATTTAAAGGTTCGGCATTTCTTATTATATTTCAGCTTTTTATGGCTTTTGTGGTATTATTACTTCATTTTTCTCAAATATAAACCCGAATATCATTATCCTTTAGATTTAAATTTGAAGGTAACTCTAGACTAAAATTAAAATTATTTACAAGAGTATTCCATTCAGTTCATAACACATTCCAATATAATTCTTGATATCCATTAAATTCTCTAACAGATCATTTTATTTGATATTGAATACTATAATTTTGTTTTCAAATTACAGTTTTACTAGCACTTCCAATTTTTATTCTATAATTATTTCACTCTTTGCTAGTTGTAAATTTATATCAAGGAACTTTAACATTTTTAATAGGAGTTTTTAAATAATTCGAGTAAATATAGGGGATATCTCTATATATTCAGTGTCTATTCTCTGAAAAATTTACATTAATGTTTTCTGTTACTTCTAAAATTCAATCGTTTCTCAACTTAAAATTAGATTCATAACTATCAATTGTAAATCATGCTAAATCAGCATTACACAATCATCACACAAATAAGAAAGAAAGCAAAAGAATTACAAATTTCTTCATTATTTTTTAAAAACACATAAAACATTTCCCAAACTAATTATATTCAAAACTTTTATAAAATCAAAAAATTACACACTTTTACAATTCCATTCACCTTGCATATTCTCCCCAAAATCCTATAATCCAAACCGTGACAGAATTGTCGGATTTTTATCAGTTCATTTAAAGATTATGAATTTGTTTGAAGAATTACAGTGGCGCGGACTTATAAAAGATACTGCGTGAGATGATTTAGAGAAAATAATTAATGGATGTAACGCTACATTTTATCGAGGCACAGATCCTACGGCAGATAGCTTACATATCGGTCATTATAGCAGTTTAATTACTGTAAAACGTCTCGCAAAAGCAGGGCATCATCCAATTTTATTAGTCGGAGGAGCTACAGGTTTAATTTGAGATCCTAGACCAACAGCAGAAAGAGAAATTATAACATATGAGACCTTACAGAAAAATTTTGAGTGAATAAAAAAACAAGTAACGGATTTGTTCGAAGGAAATGTGGAAGTCGTAAACAATTACGATTGGACTAAAGATATGACAATTTTGGAATTTTTACGTGATATTTGAAAATATATTAATGTAAGTTATATGCTAAATAAAGATATAATTAGTAGAAGATTGGAAACGGGTATTACATTTGCTGAATTTACATATACTTTATTACAATGATATGATTTCTTGCATCTATATGAAACAAAAAATTGTATCATGCAAGTAGAATGATCTGATCAATGGTGAAATATTACTACGTGAATTGAACTTATCAATAAAAAATTAGGTAAAAATGCTTATGCATTTACTATGCCTTTAATTTTGGATAATGCTGGAAATAAATTTGGTAAAAGTGCCGGGAATGCATATTGGATAGATAAGAATAAAACAAGTTCCTATGAATTATATCAATACCTAATAAATACAGATGATAATAAGGTTGAAGAATACTTAAAAGTATTTACGTTCTTGAGCCCTGAAGAAATTATGGATGTACTAAGACAACATCAACAGGCTCCAGAACAAAGAATCGCTCAAAAAACTTTAGCAAAAGAATTTATCACAGATCTTCATTGACAAGCTGAATTTGAAAAAGCTAACAAAATTGCTGAAATACTATTCTGAGATACAGATAAATTAGCGATTATTTCAAAAATGTCTGAAGATGAAAAAGCAGCTCTTGCTCGTGAAACTGGAAGTGTAAAATTAACTTGAGATGAAGTCAGACTAATGGATTTAATCGTTGAATCTGGTTTAGCATCATCTAACTGAGAAACTAAAAAAATGATTCAGGCTGGTTCTATTTATTTTAATGAAGAAAAGGTAGAAGATATACAAAAAACGGTAAAATCTGATGATTTAGTCAACGGAGTAGCTCTTTTAAGAAAGTGAAAGAAATCTTACAAATTAATTTTAAGATAAAAGTGAATAATGAATAAGTATCTCGCTAAATGAAAAGATGTAGATAAATATATTCGCGAAAAGGTTAATGATGAACAAATTCGTGAAACAGCAAAGAAAGAAGCAAAACATGCTTTTTTGTACATGATTTTGTCAACAGTATGAACAATTGTTGATTGCGGAGTTTTCTTACTTTTAACATGACTTTGACTTCCTATTATCCCATCAAATATAATAAGTGATACATGTGGTATGATAACTTCTTTTACTTTAAATGTGAGAAGAAATTTTAAAAATAGCGACCATATAAAAGCGAGATTCGTTTCATATGTAATAATTTCTGTAACTTGAATGGCTCTTTCGACCAGTATGGTCTATCTATTCATAAAATGATTATGAATCCCTAAATGACTTTCAAAATTGATGCAGCTATTGATTATGGCAATCCCACTATATGTAGCAAATAGATCGTTAACATTTAGAGATTTTTCAAAAAAAGATAAAAAAAAATCTGAAAAACATCCAAACATTAAATCGCCATCAGAGAAGGTTTATAAAGAGGCGAGGGAACTCCTTGAAGCATGAAAACTTGTAGTTTTTCCCACGGAAACTATTTATTGACTTGGTGCAGATGCTCGTAATGATAAAGCTGTACTTTCCATTTTTGAACTGAAGTGAAGACCGCAGGATAATCCTTTGATTACACATTTGTGATATAAACAGCAGATTAAAGATTATGCAACAGTGGAAAATGAGATTCAACAAACGATTATTGATAAATTAATGCCTGGTCCTCTGACACTCCTTTTGAAAAAGAAAGAATGAACTATTTCAAATCGTTCATGTCCACTCGAATATGTATGAATTCGTTTACCATCAAATTTAGTTGCTCAGAGATTTTTACAGGTCGCTGAGCTACCAGTTGCTGCTCCAAGTGCAAATATTAGCTGAAAACCAAGTCCAACAAATGCAAAAATGGTTTATGATAATCTAGGGAATAACGTTCCATTAATCATTGATGACTGAGAATCTTTTGCAGGAATTGAATCTAGTGTGATGCGTGTAGTCCCAGATGAAGATAAAAAATGAAAATTAAAAATTCAGATTCTTCGCCCATGATTCCTTACCAAAGAAGATTTAGAGGATTGTTTCAATCACGAAATTAAAGTAGAATATACAACCAAGAATCCTGAACTTTCCCCATGAATGAGATATAAACATTACAGTATTTCATGACATGTGAGAATTTTTGATGATTTGAAAGATATTCCCAAATTACACAAAGAATTTGAATGAGAAGATACAAAAATCGGAATTCTTCTTACCCAAGAATTGATAGAAAGTAATAAAAAAATAATTGAAAATTTTGAAAAAGAGAGTATTACGGTTATTCCTCGATGAACTAAATCAAATTTAGCAAGTTGTGCTCATTCATTATTTGACCACTATCATCAAGCTGAAAAATCATGAATTAATTTACTTTTTGTAGAAAGATTACCTGAAGAATGAATCTGATACTGAATTATGAATAGGGTAAAAAGAAGTGCTGAAGTTTAATTATAAAAAATCCATTTTATGGCTAGTTCTCCAGATTATTTGCAATTCATTCTAGATCAATTATCTGATTTATCAGAAATCTCTTATCGTCAAATGATGTGAGAATATATTTTATATTTTCATTGAAAAATTATTGGTTGAATTTACGATAATCGTCTACTATTAAAGCTAACAGATGAAGTAAAAAATCTGATTGAGAATCTTGAAATGCAAATTCCATATCCATGAGCCAAACCTATGATTTATGTGGATAATGTGGATAATTCAGAATATTTAATAAATCTTATTGAAACTACTTACAAAAAATTGTATTAATTATAGAATTCTTTGATAGAGGTTAAAGTATAATACCATAAATATTTATAAGAAAATAACTAAGCTGTATAACGATAAATTTTACAATTAGGTTCATTTGGTTCTTTCCCATAACAAGACATCCTATTTTGAATATTATCAGAAACTCGATGTCAATTAATGTAGGTCGCTTGATGTTGAGTTGTTTGTCATGCTTTTCTTCAAGTTGATCTAGTGAACTTAGGCCATACCGCAGTATCTCAATTTTGGGGTTTATATCAGTTACTAGAAGGATTCTTTGGATTTACTTCTCAAATATATTTTAATCACATTTTCGTTAGGGTATTTCCTGTCAAGTCAACTTCTGTATTATTAGATACTTTAGGTAATCATAATCTTCGAAGCACATTAAAAGATCCAGTAGAGCAAACTCAACGATAGTCATTCCACTTACATGTTCATTGGGATGGTGAATAGAAAGTCCCTCCATTGGATATATAATTCCAAGTTTCTGAAACTTTCAATTTGCTAGAACCTTCATTTGACTCAGACTGATCAATTTGAGGTTGAGATTGCTCAGCTGTTTGTTGAGTTCTTTGTTCACTTATTTGTCCAGAGTGGTCAGTCTTTTGTTCACTTTGTCATCACGTATTTGAGGATTGTTCATCATCAGATTTAAATCAAAATAAGCGTTTAATCCAGTCAGTTGCTTTTTTGAAAAAATTAATCCAAGTCTCTTTTTCCAATAACGATAAGGATTTCTTAGTTCAATCAATTATTGATTCGCTTGTCTCTACATGTTCTACGGATTCTTTACCCATTTTTATTTCAATAAAGACAAAATAAAAAACTATTTGCGACGTTTATTTTTCCTTGGATGCTTTTTATAATATTCTTCTTGGTATTCCCTAAAAGGTTTGTGTATTCACATAAACCAATTTGATTCGAATTCTCTACGAATAACGAGTCAAGGTTGTTCTTCATGATTTCATGCTGCAGTAGTTGCGAATGTAGACATAAATTTGGATATCGATTCTTTATTACTCCAATTAGAAAAAACATATGATTCAAGTCTTTCTCTAGACTCATTGGTACCTCATGAAGCAGATACGAGAGAATCTAACTCATTTTGATTATATTCAAGATGTTTTTTATCAAGAGCTTCTTTCCACTTTTTAGCACATATATCATAACGAGCTCTCGCATTTTTTAATGCCCAATCTTTACTTACTCTCTCTCAATTTTTGAAAGGAACTTCTTTTTCTAATAGATTTCAATTTTCATCTATATATTTATATACTTGCCCATATGGTCATGTAGGAAATTTTTCTCAAAAATCTTTTGCTTGAACTTGAGCGACAAAATCATTGGATCCTTCCATTATTAGTAGTTGTTGAAACATATCCTCTGATATTTTATTTCATCATTTTGGAACATTTTCATTTTGTTTATCCGATTTTTCAGTTGTAGAACCATGTTTATCACTTTTTCCCCATCGATTAAATTTTTTACCAAGGAAATATACTCCACCTCAAGCGGCAGATCAAATTCAAAGCCAAGTTAAAGCCTTTCAAAATTTTGTATTCCAAAAAGACTTTTTTTCAGGAGTGTTGTCTTTTCCCTTGGCATCAGATTCATTATCAGTATCTTTACCTTTTTTTTTCTTTTTTCAGAAAGTGGAATTCCACAAGCTTTTTAATCATTTATAAGCTAATGCAGCACCTCAAATTCATGTAGCAGCAAATCATAATGTACGAAGTATATTAGTTCAAGGGCTTTCATCCCATTTTTCTTGTTTCCATATATCCTTCCATTGAGTTCAAATCCAATCTTTGGCTTTTTCAAAAATGTTTTTATTTTGGCTTACAGTTTCGGATTGTTGAGATTGAGTAGATGGTGTAGTTTTAGGTGTATTAGTAATAGAATTATACAAACTGGTAATTTCGCTAAAACTATCCAAAAGTGCTTGAGCTTCTTCTTTTTCTTTTTTAGATGCTGCATCACTTTTATTTTCAAGAGAAGAAATTCTTTTTTGAATTTTATCTTTTACGGTTTCTGCCTGAGATTTAATAGATTCGACTTTACTTTTTTTTTCAGAATCAGAAAGAGATACATTACTTTTCAATGTATTTAATGAAGTTCTAATTTCATCGACTTCTTTTCTCAGTTGTTCAATATTTTCCATCGTGGATCCCAAAAAATGAAAAATCTATAATAATTATTATATACAACATAGTTAAAAAATGCAAAAAAAATCAGACTTTTTTATCCTAAATAATAACATATATTAAAAAGTTGGAATCTAGACTTTAGCTGATAATTTCATCTAAAATTTCAAAGAATTTTTCAATATCTTCTTTTGTATTGTATAAATATGTACTCACCCTAGCACTTCATCAAATATCTAATGATTTATGCAATGGATATGCACAGTGTCATCATGTACGTATGCATATATTTTTTTTCGAAAATATTTCTCAAATTTTATTGAAATTATTTTCATTATTAATTATAAATGAAAATGTTCAAATGCGATTATTTGATTCATAATTTCATATTAATCTTACTTTATCTTCCCTTTTTTCAAATCATTTACACATAATTTTAATCAGATTTTTTTCATGTTCCCAAACTTTTCCTATTCATCATAGTTGTTCAATAAATTCCAATGCTTTCAAAAGGCTAACAGCTCAAACTATATTGGGAGTTCATGCTTCCCATTTATCTGCATTATTTTGTAATAAAAAGTCATCAACACTGACATCCTTTACAGTTCATCATCATAGAATTAAAGGATTTAGTTCTTTTATCCATCCACGTTTCAGATACAACATTCCTAATCAGGTTTGTGCCATCATTTTATGTCAAGTCATAACTAATGCATCACACTGAATCTGCTCAATATCAACTGGGAAATGTGGAACTGATTGTGATCAATCAACCATAAAGAATACATTTTCTCAAATTTTTTCTCTAACTTTTTCCACTTCCATTATCTGTCATGTAACATTTGATACGTGCGATAGTGATACGACTTTAACTTTTTTATCAAACTTTTTATCAAAGTCTTTTCGGTCAATATTATAATTTTTATCTTCTTTTATAAAATCAATCTTAAATCAAAAAGTTTTAGACAGAGTTTGCCATGGCAAAATATTTGAGTGATGCTCCCGATTTCATAGCAAAACTTTGTCTCATTTTCAGAGTTTTCAAGTGTTTACCAAAGCCTGGGCAAGCAAATTAATACAATAGGTAGAATTGTATGAATATATTATTTCACTAGGTTTACAGTTAATCAATTTTGCTAATGCACATTTTGACTCATAATACAGTTCTTCAGATTTTTCAGATAAAGAGTATAATCAGCGATGAATATTTGCATAATCATTTTTCAAAAAATCTGAAACTCAATCTATAACAGTTTTGGGTTTCTGAGTGGATGCTGCATTATCTAGGTAAACTAAATCCGGGTGTTTAACAAAAATTGGTAATAATTTTTTCCATTTGTTATCTTTTTTTCAAATTAGTTTTATCATTATTTTTGAGTTAAGTTATAGTATGTGGTAGTGCTTGGATCTTTTTCTAAGTAATATGAAACTTTATTAGCACGTACAGATCACTCAACCAAAGCTCAGTTTGTAAGGATAAAAGAAACACTTCCAACTTGTTCATCAGTTTCTAGGCTATAAAGTTTTCCATACCGTACAAAACTGTTAGTTCCTACATTATAACTATCTAATTCAGATCTAGAAACTTGATACCTTTCATCCATAAATTCAATATAACCATCAGTAAACGCTGAATTATTTAACGCTAAAATATCAACATAAGCTTTAACATTTACCTTTCAATTCTCTCATGTAGTTACAGTCTCAGAAAGCGTCTTCAAAATTTCATCAGAAAGCTGTGTTGAATTTAAGTTATTATACATAGTAAGTCTAACTTTTAATCTATACAAGTATGTAGCCACATCGTATCTAGCTATTTCATCAGTGAATGATACAGTATCTTGTGCAGAAATTAATCAGATTTCTATAGCTCTCTTGTAGTACTCTGTCCACCAAGGATTTACACTTTCATCTAATTTAGCTCAATCAAATAATCTAATCAGCATTGCTATAAATTCAGCTTTCGTAACTACTTGATCAGGAGAAAATTTATCACTAGAACCAGCCATTACTCCATATTGGCAAACTCTAGTAATAGAATCTTTAAATTCTGACTGAGAATCTACATCACTAAATTCACAATTTCATTGATTTCTTATCGTTGTTAAATTAGTTGCTGTGGCAAATTTATCTATCATTTTTGCAACTTGTGCACGAGTGATAGTTTGGTATGGCATAAATGATTCAGTTGTATTATAAGAAGTCATACCATTGTCGTACATCCAATTTAATGATTCCATAAATTCAGAACTATCAGTTAATGTTTCATTTCATGCAATTATTGCCAAACTTACATTACTTCAAGTTGTATCTCATGTTCAATTTTCATCTCAAGAAACAATCTCATTAGAATCAGGATTGGAATCATCTACATTTGCAGCATCTTCAGTTGAAGTTTTGGATTCTTCCCATTTAGATTTTAATTCCTCTATTTGCTTCAAATAGCTATCATTATCTCATTCTAAATTACTTAAACGTGCTAAATACAATTTATATTGTTCCTCATCACTTACCATATTCTTAAATCTGAAAATTAATAATGATGCCTCCCACCTAGAAACAGGTTTATCAAACTTCGCTAAATTCATTTCATTAGTCATTCATAATGTTAATGCTTTTACGTAATATTCAATCCATCGTGGTTGTCCAGATTCATCAGATATTTTTCCCTCAAATATTCTCAAAAGAACGGCTAAAAGCTGACCTTTAGTTAAATTATCACGAGGCATATATTGTTGAGTTTTGTCGTTTCATCTAAATATTCCCCATCTACATACATTATAAATATGCTCAGATAAAGTCGGATCAAACATATTTGTGTCTACAAAACTACAGTTGAATCACTTATCTTCTTTTGGAAATCACAAAACACTATAAAGTTGTCCAATCATTTTTGCAGATTCCTCTCTAGTTAAATTGTCATATGGGCGGAACTCATCAGAATTATTATATTTTGTCAGTCAGTTCATGTACATCCAGTATAGAGCTCTATCAAATTCATTTCACGTTAACAACTCAGCATTAATATTTTCTCATAAACTGCGACCTGTTGTGGACGTTTCAGTTCATGTCGCTACAGCACTTCAAGTACTAACTTCACTTCACGTTCAGATTTCTGTTCAAGTTCAAGCTACAGCTCATGTATTCACATCTCATGTTCACACAGTATCTCAAGAATTAGCTTCACTTCACGTTCAAACAGTATTTCATGTAGTAGCAGCATCTCAAGATCAATTTAATATTTGATTGATATCAGAATTTTCATCTGCTAATTTTTTGTTAACATCATCAATTGTTAATTTAGTATCTCATGAAACAAGAGAAACCTCATTACTATTTTCATCTATCTGTAAATTGTATTCAGCACTACTAAAATTTCATAATAAAGAAATGCTAAATATAGTAGTTAGTCAGAGAAAAAGTGAATATTTTTTCATGAAATTTTGAAAAATAAATAAAACAACAAAATTCATCTGTTTATACTAGGAATATTATTACATTTTTCAAAAGATTTTCAGATTTATTTAATATGCTTATGTGATAATATAAACACAATATATTGACTTTAGTAAAATATTATATTGCTTTTAATTGTAAAAAAAATAAAAATGAGAAAGAAAAACAAAAAAAGAAAAAGATATGAAAAAGGAACAAAAAGTTTTTGGGAAAATCTTCCCATTTTTGAGAACCTCATTTGCAACGGGATTTTGGAAAATATTTCCGTTAATTGTGTTTATATGGATTATCTATATTGTCGTCGATGCTTTGCTTAGAGGAATCGAGATGATAGAAAGTTTGTTCCCTCAATCATTCGCTACTTTCATAGGTTTACCAGACTACGTAGTCAAACTATTGGAAATTATTGCAATCTTTATTGTAATATTAATAGTAGGAATACTAGCAAACCAAAAAAACATAAACGAGAAGTTTAGTAAATGGGTTGCTCCCAAGATTTATAAAATTCCAGTGTTGGGTTTTTTATATGGGATTACGAACAAAATATCCATTAGGAATTTGATTAATCTTTTTAAAGAGGCGGTTTATGTTGAAATGGCTCCTGGGGTTTATGAAAGGGGATTTGTTGTAGGGGATACTCCAGAAAAATTCAGTAAATCACTTAAAAAGAAAAATATGAAAACAGTTATGTCGCTATTTTTCCCTTTTACAAGTGCTATGATTAGGGATGTTGAACCTGAAAAACTGACACCGATTGGTGCATCAGTAACTGAAGTGGCGACTTCCATTGCCACGGTAAATCTCTCACAAGAAGCAAATGAGGAAAGAGATGAAGAAAAAAAACAAGAATATCTAGATGAGTCCCACTCTATATAAGGAGTGAGACTTTTCTTATTGTTTTTTTTGATTATAACATTATAATGAAAATCTATATTTATACGGAAAATATTTTAAGACTGATGCATGAAAAAGATAAAAAGAGAAACCATTTTTTGACATGATTATTAATGATATTGCCGACGGTACTATTTTTTGTAATAATTGGATGGATAATATCCATGATTTTGAGATGGATTGGAAAAATTGTTGAATTATTCCCAGATGCAATGATTGATAAATTAGGATTGCCCGAAATAGTAGTACATTTTATCTGATTTTTGGTTTTGTGTGGGTTAATCCGACTATTGTGATATGTGCTGAATCAGTGACGTATTTGAGAAAAAGTTAAAGCTTTTTTAGATCCATTAATCGATAAGGTCCCACTTTTGAGCTCTCTGACCAAAATTACAAACCAAGCCGCGAATACATTACAAAATACAAATTCATTCAAAAAAGTAGTTCTTACCAGATTTCCGACGGAAAAAACATGGTCAGTTTGATTTCTAACATGAGAGGAATTGGATAATTTTGAAAGTGCAACATGAGAGACTAATTTGGTTTCTGTGTTTATACCAACTACTCCAAATCCTGCTAATGGTTTCTTAGTTTTACTTAATCCTAGAGATTTTGTGGAAACTGATGTTTCTGTAGCAGATGCAATATCTTTTGTAATTTCTATGGGAACTGTTTGAGCTACAAAGAAAATATCGAAAAGAGCTAAAAAATCAGATTTTTAATTCTATTAGTCATTCTTATGTTGATAGTTGTCGATAAACCAAAGTGAATCAGTAGTTTTGACGTTATTCGTGTACTCAAAAGAGAACTTTCAGAGAAAAAAATCTGACATAGTTGAACTTTGGATCCTTTAGCAACAGGATTAATGTTAGTATGAACTTGAGAAGACACCAAAAAATTAAATGATTTAATCTGACTAGATAAAACCTATGAAACAATAATTGATTTTTCCAAAAAATCTGATACATGGGATATGTGATATCGAGAGTATTTTGAAGAAATAAATGTAGAATGAAAAGAAATTCCACTTGAAGATATTAAATCAAAACTAGATTTACTCATCCCAGAATACGAATTACCTCTCACACCTTTTAGTGCGAAGAAAAAAGACTGAAAAAAACTTTATGATTTGGCTAGAAAATGAGAACAGGTAGCTGAAAATAGATTGATGAAAACGTATGAATATGAAATTTTGGATTATAGTTTTCCAGAGTTGAAATTAAAATTAGATGTTGGTTCATGAACCTATATTAGGTCAATATGACATTGGTTGGGAGAACAGTTTCGACTCGGGTGAATACTTACAATGCTCAGAAGAATTAGGGTAGGAGAGTATGAGTTGGAAGAAATAAGTTTGGATAAAGAATGAACATTTTTTAGAAAAGAATGAGATGATATAAGTTTTGAGTATTGAATTATCTGATAATCAGGTTTTTATTACTTTGAGGATAAAAATGCAACAAGTATTATTTATCGGTTGATGAAATGTATATCGTAATCGTGAAGATTTTATTGAACAACTAAAAACATGGGATAATAATCCATTTGAAATTAAGAAAAAATGGAAATATAGTTTATCCACAGAACTTTGAGATGATTATCAAGTAGCTATGATTGATATGCCAAACAAGAATATAGCTTCATATGTAGAATGGAAAATATGGTTTGAAAAGATATTCCCATTTTTACAGTGAGATTCGATTATCATTGCCCATTCATTATGAACTATATTTACTCTTAAATATTTGACAGAAAATTGATTTCCGAAAAAGATTAGACAGTTGCATTTAGTAGCAGCCTTGATTGATGAAAAACAGATGCC
>CAMJDC010000011.1 GCA_946404285.1 uncultured bacterium
TGAAATACTCACTGAGAATTTGAATCTCAAGTTAATTCATCCAAAGATTCTGACCAGTTATCTCAGAAATTCTTCTCCAGATTTTTTTCTTCTTTATAAAAATCTTTTTCTAAATCGTTGAACATATCTTCCATATGTCTTTCTCTATGCTTAAAATCTGCCATTGGATCAAAAAACATAGAATCATAATAAGGTCTATGTGGAAATCTTTCTTCTATTGCTCTTTTATGGAACTGGTGATTTGCCAAAAGGTATCATCAAATTCCGCCAATGATGAGTAATAGAACACATAGAGCCACTCGTTTTAGCGTTGATGATTTCATTTGCGTTACAATAAGAAATAAAAGAAAGTGCTAAAAATTTTAGCAAAATGTATTATACCCTTATTGAGAGATAATTCTATAGTAATTTTTATATTTTTCCTCCTTGATAAAGGAGGCTTGCCCCGCTAAGCGGGGTGAAGACCGTTTGCAGTAGAGAATTTGAAAAAAACTGACTCCAAATGAAGTCAGCCTTTTTTTATTTAGTTTAGCTCTTAATCCTTAGCTGATCTCATCAACATAATCATTACATATCCTCTCAATTCAACTAAATCTGGATCATCAATTGTAATCACTCATTCTTCCTTTAATTTTGCCATATGTGTAGAATAGAATAAATCAGTTCAGTCTGCTATTCAATATATCATTCTGGATAATGCTGTAGTAAATTCAGCTCTAGGAACTAAATCAAATGGTCTAAATTCATTATCTGGCATATTGATTCACATAATTCATAATTGATATGCTAATGAAACTCAGTAATTATATTCCTCATCCAATTCAGGAGTGATATCTTTAAATTCAGGTACAACTATGTTAGCAGGTTTTTTACCTAATACATTGATAGCATATTGAGACAACATTTTGGCCATAGCTATCCTTGTTAATGTTCATTCCATATCAGCTTTTTGGATTGAATCCATTGTTGTAACTCAGTTTTTATACGCAAATTGATAAGCTTCTTTAAATTCATCTGGATAAATGACTTGAGATTCAGAATTTTCATTTTGAGAATCTATAGTTCCATCTGTAGATTTATTCTCAGTTTCTTTCGCAGAATCTTTCTGTCCATCTACTGAATTGGAAGTTCTTGAATCTGATGTTGAACTTCTTCCACCTCCACCTCATGATGATCATGAAGATTTATTATTATCGCTGTCAGGACTTTCATCAGGATTTTCCCCACCACCTTCATTTGCTATCCATCTAGCATAAATTGTTTTGTCTTCAATCTCATTATCTGCTTCAGGATCGAAATCTACTTCCTGATTATTTTCAATTACATACCATCCACTAAAAGTATATCACTCTCTAGTAGGTTGCATAACTACTCATGATGCTGAGTATGCACTTTCTCCTATAATGTTAAAAATACGACGGTTAAATGGGACATACTCAGTTACTACAAATCATATAGTATCTCAAGTTACCTCTATATTACCAGAAAGACTTTCTTGTGTTCCACTCATGATATAATCATCTCCAATTGTTGAATCGCTCTTCGCATAATTATAAACATATATTATAGGCTCTCCCTCAGGATCAGCCGAAATAAATTCTATTAAAATCACATCTGCATGCATTTTAGTTGCTCACTCTATTTTTTTGAATCCACGACTACCAAAACTCAATTCTGCAGATTCAACAGTTTTACTGTATTTTATTATATTTTGAGTAGATTGGTCAGCAAATACTCCACCATTTGCATCATATGTATACCATGGAAATTTTTCCCATTTTGCTTTCAATACCTTATTTTCACTTATATAACTCGAGTCAGAAAAATCAAATTTAGTATCTCAATCATACCATCCAAGGAATCTATATCAATCTCTTTCAGGTAAAAACTCATAATTTTTTGAAATCGGTTCCCACCATCTTATATTATATACTACATTATCTTCTCCATTATCAGCATCAAAAGTCAGAGTTTTAGTATCTTGTGAGTTCTTGAAACAACGAACAGAGTAACCATAAGTACGACTTAGGGATCCTTGTGATATAGGAGCAAAATATGATTGTTCAAATCGGAAGGCAAATGAAGCACTGTTACTCGTGTTAGCAGGAGAAGATGACCAATAGTAACCACCATAATTATAAGGATTAGTATGATTCTGATAATTAACCCCCGCACTGCTAGAGTCACGGAGACCTGCAGCTGGTAGAAGCAAATTATCTCTAAAAGTATCTCAGTTACCACAACCTATATCATTCATCTTTTGTTTACACCAAAGAGCTTTAGCTGCATGCCATTCTAAGATATCAGGAACATGGTATCATGATGGACATGGTCATTGTCTATCTGAATCTGAATTGTATACATGTTCTCATCACCATAAATTCAGATTTCAATATTGAGTATATGTTTCATTACTTTCATCAGTATCCCACCTTCTTGGATTGGACGTTCTCATAATAAATTTATCACTGCTGTAATATTTTCATGGTCCATATCATTCTCATGTTATATCTATCAAATCTGTACCAGAATTAGCTGGATATGTTCATGCTTCAGAAGAAAATCCATAATTATTTCACCATTGATAGAAATATCCATAAGAATCTGTTCAAGTTCATGATTCTGTAGCTCCGAGATTCCTATCCATAATTGTAAACAATACCGTTTCTCAATCTGAAGCTTTTACATCTAATGCTTCAAAATCTTCTCATTCTACCCATTGTGTTGTGTCTTCTGCACTTACTACTCAAATCGATAATGCTCACACTATTCACATGAATCATAATGCAGTATAAAGAAAGCTCTTCTTCATTGTATAAAATAAAGGAGTAAAAAAGGACATAAAAAGCTTATACCACACCCCTCGAAAAAATCAAGATTTTCTGCACTTTTATCGCTTGACAAAATATCTATATAATTGCTTAAAACTATTTGCATAATTAAGGTATTCTACTAAATCTCACTTCATTTTAGACTGTTCAAGAAAATAGAAAACTGACTTCTTATGAAGTCAGCCTTTTTGTATACGAAGTTCTTTTATCCATCATAAGCCATCACTAAATTTCTCAATTTCTGTTTGCAATTTGCAGGCTCAGAAAAAAAGCTGAAAAGTGTTCTGTTGATCTTATCCTCAATTGTAGGTTTCTGAATATCTTCAGGTACTTCTTCTACCTTAAATAGAGCAGGATTATATTTAGCTGTATAAATGTCATAAAATTCTTTCATATTGATATAGATTTCATGATTCTGTTTGAAAAAATCCACTTTGTAATGTCTGAGTACGTCCCTAACTAATTTTCGTGAAATACAGTAATTTCCAATAATTTCTTGTAACGTTGCAAATTTATTCATTTTATAATTACACATAAAATAAAAAATCTGATTTACTTCCACTTTTTGATACGTCTTTTAGCTGGTTGTTGAATTTCTACTCATATATTTAAAAAGTTTCCCTCACGAATCATTTTTTCATATTTTTTGATATCAATGAGAACTGCGACGGGTGCGTTATTCACAAAAATGATTTTATCTTTTCTTAGATCTTTAACATAGGCATTCATATTCTTTTTCAGATCGGTTACTGATACACACTGGTCTGTAAGCATTGAAGTACTAAATAAAGAACTAAATTAAGATTTTAATATGGCTCTAAATTAAGATTTTTGAAAACAAAATCAAGAGTTTTTTACTAAAAAAAACTGATTATAAAAAATCAGCTTTTTAATTGCGATTTTTTTGATATTTTTCAGAATTTCCTAAAAATTAAATAATGCTCCTTGTTTAAATTTTATATCCTGTAACCCACTAATTGTGAGTCAAACCAGGTTCACATCCTTTTGATTCCACAGTTCATCAAATAACTTTACCCCGTATGTATATAATTCCTGTATGGTGTTGATCGGATTGTGCAATTTCATTTGATGAGATTTATGAGAAAAATCTGTGTATCTGATATGGACAGTCAACCTATCTCATGCTAAATTCCTATCTTTTAGAGATATGGCCAAAATCTCAGAAAATCATTCATAGAAGGAGAGTATGTAATCTCTATCTTTGGTGTCTATCTTGGTTATCGAGGATGCTCAAATACATTTCCTATCATCGTATGTATCTTCCACTTTGGTGTTATCTATTCAATTCGCGTTATCGTGTAGGATAGTCCCATAACTTCAGATTTTAGCTTTGATCAGAGCTTTATCTGTTTTGGCTAAATCTCAAATTGTATTAATCCCCATTTTTTTGAGTACAGGTTCAGTTTTTCTTCCACATCAAAACAATTCCCCGATAGGTAACGGTCGTAATTTTTCCTCTATTTCATCGAAATACAGTGTATGAACTTTGTTAGGTTTCTCGAAGTCTGAAGCCATTTTGGCTAGAAATTTATTGTTTCCTACTCATACATTGACTGTGAATCAGAATTTTTGCCAGATAAATTCTCTCAATTCATTGGCTACTCTGACCGGATCTCAGTATATTTTCTGCATATTTTCATCGTATTCTACAAAACATTCATCTATGCTATATTGCTGAAAATATTTAAATTTCTTTTTTAGAGTGTTCATCATTTCGTCTGAGCATTTTTTATAATATTCATAATCTGGAGGTGCAACTTTGAGCTCTGGACATATCTTTTTGGCATCAGATATTCTCATCGTGGTATAGATTCATAATTTCTTGGCTGGAATAGAGCAGGCGAGCACGAAACCTTTTCTAGTTTCTTGAACTCACACGACTGAAACTATATTTCTGATATCTATTTTATAACCTTTTTCCAAAACTTGTTTAGCAGACCAGGATAAAAAAGCTGAATTAACATCTATGTGAAATACGATTCTTTCCATCCAGATTTTTTAATTGTGATATAAATCTGATTTTTGTATAAGAATATAAAATTTATTGTCAAATCATTTTTTGACAAAACCATTAATGAGATAAAATACTTAATTACTAAGCGAAAAATCTAGAAATTTCATTTCAAGAAAGGATTGATTCTAAGAATTTCTCAATAACTCATCGTTTCTCAATGCCCAGGATAGCATAAAGTTTTCAAATCAATTCATAGATGCTTAAATTTTCATAAAGAGGCTTGCATTTTATTTATATCTCCAGTTGGCGTGCTCAAAGTTCAAATGCTATCTCACATTACAGTATCACCAAGAAATAATGCTGATAACTTTTCGAAGTGATACATTACACATCAGTCTGTATGCCCAGGAACATGAATTACATTAGCTTGTAATCCTCAGAAATCATAATTTCATTGCTCTATCGATTTTACATCAGACTTTACTTTTATTTCATCTTTTCATATCAAAAACGAGCAATTCAATTGAATATTTGATAGTAATTCTTTATCAAATGGATGAATATAAACATTAGCGTTAGGGTAGTCTTCAACTATTTTATCTACACATCTTATATGATCTCAATGACCGTGAGTTAATAAAATTGAATCCACTTTTCAGAGTTCTTTTAAATATTCTTTCAATTCTCAATCGTAAAATCCTGGATCGATAACGATTACAGTATTATCATAATGGATTACATAAACGTTACTTGAAAATATATTCGGATTTATAAATGTTTTTATATGTGATTGCATTTACGTTAATGTGCTATAAAATCTGTATTGAATTGTAATTTTTAATGTTTTCATTTTGGTGATTCTTCTTAGAATTGCAAGTTTTTATCGAAATCGCCCAATAAATGTAAATCTGAATTTTCTAATTTTATTGCGTAGAATTGATTTTGAATATTGAATAATTATATTGTGTATGTCGATTATTTGATAAGATTTGTTAGGAAGAGCCCTTTCAGAGAGTTTACATTACCTATAAGAATCGTAAAAATAAAATTTTATTATGTCGTAATATATCATGAGTGTTTGATCAAAAAGTATAAAAAAATGAGATGAATCTGCTAAAATTCTAATTATACAACTTTTGGATTGAGATAAAACTTGATGATTTGATTTGGATAGTGTTTATTGTATAAAATGAAAATATTATGTTATTGAATTTTTGAAATGTGAATCAACGATACCATGAATAAACCCATTTACTTCACATCCAAATAAGTATCGATTTAACAAACAGAAATTCATATCATTACGAAATATTACTAAAAAATTAAAATGAACTTTATACTTGATAAATTATGAAATGGATGAAACATGAAAAGCTTGAGATAGATTTAAATTGATGGAAGTTACTGATTTAGATGAAGCAAAATGAATCGAAACAATAAGTAAAAATATGAATTTTGAAGAGATGAAAAAGTGGCGAAAAGATTTAAACCAAGCTTCCTTAAAGCAATAAATATTTTATATATGGATGATGAATTAATGAAACATAAAATAGTTAACGATGATTATAAAAACCTTATAAAGCAACTAAAAAAGAATAAAATTTTAGTAAATGCTGTTATAACAGATCCTCCATATAACGTTAGTAGAGATTATCAATTATGATTTTCTAATATGTGAAGAGCTTGAATGGATTATGGAGAATGGGATTATAATTTTAATCAGACTAAATGGATAAAAGAAGTTGCAGATCTCGTAGTTAAATGAGGTTCAATGATTATTTTTAATGACTGGAAAAATCTCTGAGATATAGCAAAATGTTTAACTGAAAAATGATTTATAGTGAAGGATATAATCAGATGGGTTAAACGTAATCCAATGCCAAGAAATGTAGATAGAAGATACGTTAATGATTGTGAATTTGCAATATGGGCAGTAAAAGAATGAGCTAAATGGACGTTTAATAAACCTAAAAGAGTATGATATTTAAAACCAGAGATAGTTACATGAGTTGTGCCAGGTTGAAAGAAAAGATTACATCCAACTCAAAAACACCTTGAAGTAATGGAAAAACTTGTAGAGATACATACGAATCCATGAGATATTGTTCTAGATCCTTTTTTATGATCATGAACGACAGCTATTGCTTGTGAAAATAAAGGAAGAATATGTATATGAACAGAAATTGACAAAAAATATTATGATTTAACTATTGAAAGATTAAATAAAAATGTTTAATTCTCCATTGAATTATACAGGGAATAAACGAAAACTTTTAAATCAGATTATTCCGTTATTTCCAAATAATCAGAATTTTTTTGTTGATGTTTTTGCATGAAGCGGATTAGTTTGATTAAATTCAGATTCAAAAAAAATAATTCTGAATGATAATAATGAATATATTCTGTCTTTGGTAAAATATTTCAAAGAAACAGATACAGAGAAGATTATTGATACAATGGACGAAATCATAATAAAATATGGGTTTACAGATTCTCATAGAAATTGACTAAAAAGCTATAAAGAAGAAAAACACGAGTGATTATCAAAATATAATAAACAACCGTTTAATAAATTAAAAAAGGATTATAATAAACAACCATCTGTAGAATTGCTTTTTGCTCTAGTCGTTTATGGATTTAATCATTATATTAGATTTAATTCAGCGTGATTGTACAATGTCCCTGTTTGAAAAGTAGATTATACTACTTCATTAAGAAAAAAAACGATAGAATATTCTGAAGCTTTGAAATCAAAAGATATTACTTTTTTTGATACAGATTTTAGAGATAAAAAATTATATGTGTACGATGGATTTTACTATTTTGATCCTCCTTATTTAATTACACAAGCACCATACAGTGCTACATGGGGAGAAACAGAAGAGAAAGATCTTTTAAAAATATTGGATAAATTGGATAAAAAATGACTAAAATTTGCATTATCAAACGTTATCGAAGGTAATTGAAAATCAAATGAGATACTAAAAAAATGGGCTAAAAAATATAAGATACATTATCTAAATAGGAGATATTTGAACGCAAATTATAGAAAGAAAAACATAACAATAGCAAAAGAAGTTTTAATTACTAATTACTAATTTTTATGGGAAGGAGTTGAAATGTAAGCTGATATAAAGTTTTTTCTTTTAGTACAACCTTGAGAAATCCAATTAGAAATCTAGCATTTCTTACTATTTTTAAAGATTTTGACGGGAAGGTGCTAGATATTGAAACTAAAAATATTTTGTACGAAGAAATTATTAGAAGATGAGCTTATCGTTTTTCAAAAATTAGCAATGCAATAAAAACCAAGTACATTAATTGAGAACTTTTAACTGATGAAGAAGTAAAAACAGTAATCGAAGATAATCCCCAAAAGACATGAAAATGAGGTAGACTTATGACTTGGGTAAGAGCCATAAAAGATTGTTGATTGATTTCTCTTACCGAAATAAAATATAACACATATTTAATGAAAATTTCTGAATTGGGTAACCAACTATTAGAATGATATAATCCTGAAACAGTCTATGCAAAAGCTTTAATCTGATGCCATGCTAAGAATCCTCAAAGAGAAGCGATATTTAATGAATCTAGACCTTTTTTGAATACAATTTTTGTAATTAACGAAATTAATAAAAAGACGTGAAATAATAAATGAATATTGGAGCATGAATTCTGAGCTTTTGTTTTATCAATGAAGGATTGTAATTTTCTTGAGGCTGCTAATGATATATTAAAATATAGAGAAAAATATTGATATGAAATAAATCAGGAGGCTATAGAGAATTATCTGTATAAAGAAAAATGACTAGTAGAAATAGATTTCAAGGATGTTTATAATGAATATCCAGATGATGTCTTTAGAAAATTTGATATGACGTGATTATTTGATAGATCGTGATTTTGATGATATTGTTACATTAGATTTAAAGAGTTCAATTTATCTAAAGTAAACCAAATTATTGAAGAATTTAAAGATTACTGATTCCAAAAATTTTCTACTCCTGATGAGTACGTAAAATATTTAAGTGAAATACAAATTCCTTGGGAAATATCAGATGATTTAAAAGTAAGAATAATAGAAGAACAAGAAAAAGAACTTGAAATAACTGTCGATAAAGATCAAAGCTATGACAACCAAATGAAAGAATTAACACGTTTATATAACAATATAGTTTTTTCAAAATGTGTCGATAGTGGTGAATTTGATATTGAACTTATAAAAAAAGAGTTAAAGATTCTATGTGGAAGTAGTTGAGAAAAAACAATGTTTAATGATATTCCAGAACCAGTTAGATTAGAGTGGCTAATCGCCCTAATAACAGCAAGTACTTATGGTTCTTCATATGTAAAACCAAATCTGTTGTTTGATAACGATTGATTACCAAAATCATTTGCTCCTTGATGAATGGCAGATATAGAATTTATTTCTGAGAAATTATATTGTTTAATAGAAGTAACCTTAATGAAGGATTATAAACAGCAGGTGAATAGCGAAACAACATCAATATCGGATCATTTAGATGAATTACAAACAGACAAGAAAAAATGTTCGCTATTATTAGCTCCTTATATTCACCATAGAGTTGTTAGATATTTCCAATTTGAAAGCAAAGAAAATGATTTGTCTATATTAGCATTATCCATTTTACTATACTTGAAAAATATAGAAAACCATTGAACAATTGATGATTTTATAAATATGATTAATCATTATACGGAGAAACTAAACACACTTACAAATAAAGAATATGCAGATTTAGTGAATAGCATTGAATAAATCTATTATGGATGAAAATCATTTTTAAAAATAAGTAATTCCAATTATGAACGAAGCTCCATACGATGAATTTATTCCTGGTTGGGATGTCGCTGAAATGATTCGAGTATTCCCTGATTATATTCAATACAATACTTGGTGTGGACCTTGCTGGGTAGATTATGCTAAGTATCATTATATGATTGCGTGAGACCAATTACTTGTCAAAGCTTTTGAATATGCTTATGTTGAATTTTGAGAAAAATATAGACAAACTGAGCCGTTCTATTTTTTTAGAGATTGAAAATTTGATGAGAAAGTCGCAGAGGAATATAAAAAATGGATGCTTGAAAATTGAAGAAGAATACGTAAAGAATTAAATGAACAACATAAATCTAATCCACACCTTCAGAAAGATTTTACACCTGAGGATGAAAATTATTATCTTGGACTAGCTGAAGATAAAATAGAATATTGTAAAGATTTAGCTGAGTGGCGTGAATTTGAATTTGATGGAGACAGTAGATATTCAGATAATGCAAAAACCCGAATTATGAAAAAGATAAAAAATAAAAACTTTGATTAGTGGTAGAATAAGCCACCAACTCATAAAAAATTGTCACAAACTCAGCCTTTTATCGTAATACAAAATATATAACTTTTCATTTTAAAAGTAAATCACATAATCATGGATGAAGTTTCATGCGATGAAGATATTTGGTATGAGAGAATCCGAGTATTTCCCGATTATATTCAATACGATGCTAGGGATAGAATTATATTTATAGACCGTACCAAATACCGTTATAAAACAGAATGAAATAAATTGTTTGTTAAAGCATTTGAATATGCCTATGGCATTCCTTGTGAGAATGAACAAAAAATGTTCTATTTTTTTAGAGATTGAAAATTTGATGAAAAAGCTGCAGATGATTTTAAAAAATGGATGGTAGAACAGACAAGAGCAGACTATAAATTTCGATGACAAAAACACATAGAAGATGAAACAAATAAAAATTTAGAGTGGACAGAAGATATAATAGAATATTCCAAGGATTTAACTGAGTGGCATGAATTTGAATTTGATGGGAATAATAGATATTCAGAAAATGCAAAAAATCGGATTATGAAAAAAGTAGAAAATAAAGATTTTGATATAATTACAAAAGATGAGGAAGCTCCATACAAGGGACCTATTAATGATCAAGTTGATGTTAGTCGAGAATTAAAAATTTTCCCAGATTATATTCAGCTTGATACTCATGGTGGTAATTGGAATGATGCTTACGGTGATTGGGACGATTCTTATTGGAAAGATCATGCCAAATATTATTATAAGGTTGATTGAAAAAAACTATTCTTAAAAGCATTTGAATACTGATGTATTGACTATAATTGGTGAGAAAATAATCTGTTTAAAGACAGATATTATTTTATGAAAAATTGAAAAATTGATGAAGATGCTGCAATAGAATATAAAAAATGGAAAGTTTGAGACTGAAAAAATTCGAGTAGTAATTGAAGATTGGATAGAAAAGATTATTTAAAAATTGCAGAAGAAAGAATAGAGTATGCAAAATCTATAAGAGAGTGGCATGAGCTTAAATATAATTGAAATGGTAGATATTCAGCAAATATGAAAAAACAAATAATGAAGAGAATAAAACATAAAGATTATGATAAAAAAACTGCCCCATACGAAGAATCAAATTTATTTTGAGATATGGTTGAACAAATTCGAGTTTTCCCAAATTATATTCAATATAATACTTCACATGAAGATTATGCTAAATATTATTATAAGCTAAAGTGAAAGAAATTATTTGTAAAAGCTTTTGAATATATCCTGGAAGTTCCCTATTTTGATATGGAGAAAAAATGATATGACATGCTATGATTTCATTTTATAAAAGATTGAAAATTCGATAAAAAAGTTACAGAAGAGTTTATGACATTCCGAGTTGAATATCATAAAGTAGGGTTTCAACAATGAATAGGATGGTCTGAAGAGGCTGAAAATCGATTTAATGAAGAGGCTGAAAATCGATTTAATGAAGAGGCTGAAAAGACAATTAAAAAAACAAAATCATTTGTGAAATGGCATGAATTTACGTTTGATGGAGATAAAAGATATTCAACAGATGCGAAAAATCGGATTATAGAGAAGATAAAAAATAAAAACTTTGATTAACACGCCGTGAAAAATCTGAATTTTTGAATTTTTTCACGTTTACCCTAAACTAAATACATGTAAAGTTGATAAAAAAGATTTGATGATAATTTAGATTTCTTTATAAAAATAAAAAGATAGATATTTATTTTATGACTATTTGTATATGTTAGATTTTCAAGCTGATGAAGAATGAAAGTTTGTAAGCTACTATAATGATGGAAAGGTTGATTTTGAAGTTAATCTGATAGATTGAGATAAACATTGGTCGTGGATTAGATACTATGAAAATGGTCAGATTCATCTAAAATTTAATAGTTTTTGATGACCTATTACCTATTTCTCAACTAGATTATCCACAGTATCTACTTTTTTATGAAAAGAATTTTGAGAAGTTATATCGGTAAAAGATGGTGATTTAGTTTTGGATTATAATTTTTATCAGTATCCAGATGATGGTTCTGAATATGTATGACATTATGATCCTTATGTATGATATTATCCTTGAATAATACATTATGTACGGAGGTATGATTGAAAATTTGAAGAGTATTCAGAAAATTGAAGTCTAAAACTTGAATGTGAATATTCGGACTGAAGGAGAAATTGAAAATTTGTTGAATATTATGATAATGGACAAATAAAAGAGGAATGATTATTTAAAGATAATAAAAAAGAATGAAAATATATCAAATACTTTCAATCAGGACAGATTCGTGAAGAGTGTAACTATGCCAAATGAGAAAGAGATTGAAAGTATGTAGAATATCACGAAAATTGACAAGTTTTTCTTGAAGCAGATTATTCAAATTGAGAATTAATTTGAAAATTTAGAAGGTACGATTTAGAATAAATTTAATAACATGGCTTTTGAAAAAACTATCATAATTTCTGAACCATTATGAGAACCAAAGCGTTTTAGATTTGCTTGTAGGTGAGTGGTGATAGATGAAAATGGTCAGATTCCTTTGCTTTTTGATAGTTATAAAAAGTGGTATAAATTACCTTGATGATGAGTAGAGTGAGATGAAGATAAAATTGAAACGCTTGGGAGAGAAATTAGAGAAGAAACTTGATGTGAAATCGCAGATATAAAAGAAGTCTGAAAGGTAATAGAGAAAGATTTTGACCGGGAACAAGTTTCCTATTGTTTTATCTGAAAAATAGTTAGTAAGTGAGAAGCTCATTTCACTCAGAAAGAAATCGAAAGATGATATCAATTAAAATGGGTGAGTTTAGAAGATGCAATATCACTTATCAAAAATGAAGAAACGGCCACTGATGAGGCAAAATTCAGACAAGAAAGAGAATTGTATATCTTAGAAAAAGCTTGTGAAGAATTAGGGAAATAGTGTATAGTATAAATTAGCTTTTTGTTAATTAACTATTTTTTGTGAGCTTTAATAATCAAAAATGAAGGAAATTCTTGTATAAAATCGAAGAATTCTTTATCTTGAATTAATTCTCATCTAAAATATTTTGTGGATACTTCTTCATAATTTGTGATATAAAAATCATTTTCTACTAAAGTGTTTATATAATATCATATTGGACGATGATAATGAGTGGTTTTGAAGTTGTAACCACGATTTTCGTTTGTAATAGTTGAGTTGGTGTTGTATTTTATAAGTTTTAGAAAATATCCGTTATCATCTTTGGTTCTTTCAGAAATTCAAAAAATGGGGTTTATTAACGAAAAAATTATAAATCCGTTGTTTTTTAATACTCTTGAACATTCTTCAATTGTTCCTTTAATGTTTTCTATATCCATGAATGCCATATTTGATACGACTATATCAAATTCATTGTCTTTCAAATCTTTTAGATTAGCTGCATCTGAAACAAAATACTTTATTTTTAGGCTTTGTTCTTGATTTCTTTGTTCCCCAATTTTGATTAAATCTTCAGAAATATCGATACCTGTAACATTAGCTCATTGCTTTGTTAACAATCTAGAAAAATATCATTGACCGCATCCTAAATCGAGAATTTTTTTATTTTTTACATCTCATAATAGTTTGAAAACGACAGGATTTAGTGTTTCTCTATGGTCTAAATCACCGGTTTCTCATACTTTTTTGTCGTAATCTTTAGCATAATCATTCCGTGTTTTCATTTTTAGATATTAGATTATAAATTTTACAATTATAAATCAGATTTTATTTGAAGAATTTATTACTTTTTTCTTTAAATTCTTTCTCTATTCATTTTCAATCACGAGTTTTTGCAAGTCCAGCTCTACTTGTTTCCTTGTAATCCGCATTCAAGCGAGCTCCGATTTCACGCATAGCAAGCACTACCTCATCAGGAGAAATGAATGATTTTACTCCACTTAGGGCCATTAATGCAGCACTAATTGCGTGTGAAGAATATAGTCAATTACGTTTGATACATGGAATTTCTACTAATCAAGCTACAGGATCACATACTAATCCAAGACAATTTTTAATAGCTATTATAAAACCTTCCACCATTTGCTCTATATCTCATCATTCCAAATATACTAAAGCTGATGCCGCCATTCATGCGGCGGCTCATACTTCAGCTTGGCATCCATAGTCTGCTCATGCAGTGGAAACATCATCAAAAAGTATCATTCCAAAAAATCATGCAATCATGAGTGATTCCAAAATTTTATTTTCTTTTGTTTTTTTGAGTTCAGCATAAGCTTTGAGAACTCATGGTAGAATTCCACATGAACCGGCTGTAGGACATGCTATTATAGTACCAGATTTTGCATTTACTTCATTTACAGCTACCGCATATGTTACGGCTTTACCATAAATATTATCAAATGTTTTGTGACGTTTACGATATTTATTTATGGTGCTTGAATCTTTTCCTGATAATTTCATCATGGAAAGTTTGTTATTTCTTATTCCATCATCTACGGATTTTTGCATGATATTTCGATAATTACTCATTTTTTCATAAATCTTCTTTTTATCGGCTTTTTGTAGTTTTTCTTCAATTTCTAGGATTAAATCTATTATTCAGATTTTTTCTTTTTTGGTATATTCTATAAGTTCTTCAAAAGTCTGAAAAGGCATCATGAGAGTATCAGAAACGAAATTTTCTTCGTAGATTTTTTTAATTTTTGGTAAGTTTGAATTTTCTTCATCAAGTTTTTCCACATTTCAATGGTTCAATACCAAATCTATTTTTCCTGTGATAGGAAAATCCAACCATTTATCTATTACTCTGATCTCTACGTTTCCAGCTCAAATTGAAAATCACGTGATTACATGTTTCTTGTGATTTGTATTAAATATTATTTCAGCAATATTTGCTTCTTTTTGGTTGGAATATCGTAGGTCATCTTCTGCTGTTCATTTTTTATAACCCAAAAATTTTGCTGTTTGAGTTCAGAATTTTATTCATTTTTCTTTGAGATTTTCTGGGTCTCATGCAATCAACATTTTGGGATTGTCGGCATTAAATCCGCATAATCATCATCAAAGTGCTAGTGGAGTTTTGTGTCATATTCATGTATCACGAAATGATCAAATAAGTTTGATTTCCACATCTTGAATTGTTTCTCAATTTTCAATCATCGCTAAAATTATACTTCTCGCTATTTGTCAGATTCTGTTTGCTCATGCAGTGTGAGAGCTTGATGGTCAAACCATTGCAGGTCAAACCATATCGAAGATGCTCATGGATTTGATATATAGCTGAAGATAACGAACAAAATCATCTTTCATAGAAAGAATTTCTTTGTGCGATAATATGGAATCTATCTTTATGAAAATCTCGTAATATGATTTAATTTTTTTATCACTTTTTTTAATTTGCCGAACTTCAATAAATTCTGAAGTTAACTTGTGACGCTCTAATGTCTCAAACAAATTTGAAATCAAAGTATTGTGTGCTACGTTTATGCATTTTATTTTTATAGCAGTTTTTTGATTATCTTTGTCCACAGCATAATCTACATCTACATGCTGTTTTAATCTTCAACGTCTATCTAGAAATAATTTTTTTAAGTTGTTATTCTCCGGTATATTAAACTTATCTTTATTATTTTTATCCAAATCCTCATAAAAACAACTCAGAATGAAATTATTTTCTTTATTTGGAAATATTCTATACAAAAAAATATCGCTTTTGATATCAGATACGACTTTCAGAATTTTGTTTTTTAGTTTCTTTAGATTATAATTACAAATAAAATACTCTTTTGTATCACTTTTTTGATTAAAAGTTTTATTATGATTTTCAGTTTCAAGTACTTTATTTATGTAAATCTCATGATCATTGAAATCTTCTTTATTCATCGTTTTAAAATATATTTCAGGCATAAGATTTTTAATTTTTTTGTACATGATAGGGCAGTTGGTAATAAAACTTTACTATTTCTTAAGTTTTAAAATTTATAAATCAAGTAATATTTTATCTAGACTTGAGTAAGTAAATTTATACAATTAATTATTATTTAAATTAAAAATCTGAATGAAATTAGTAGTTTGACTTGGAAATCCATGACAATCATATAAGGCCACACGCCATAATATTTGAGCTACTATGCTTGAAAGATTTTTGGATTGGGAAAAAGTTTGAAAACTAAAATATGATAATAAATGGAAAGTTGAAATGCTAACTACAGAGCAGTTTGGTGATAAAGTGATTTTTTGCCTTCCTCAGACTTATATGAATCTTAGCTGAGAATCTGTATGACCATTAGCTAAATTTTACAAGATAAATCCTGAAGATATTCTAGTACTTCATGATGAAATAGATTTTGTAGTTTGAAGAGTAGCTATGAAAAAATGATGAAGTGCTGCGTGACATAATGGACTTAGAAGTATAATCGCAAAACTTTGAACCAAAGATTTTTGGCGTATTAGAATTGGAGTGGGTAGACCTGCAACCTCAAAAATGGTAGCTGATTATGTGCTTTCTACGTTCAAGCCAAACGAGAAAGAATTAATGGATGAAAAATTTGAAGAAATATCAGAATTTATATCAGATTTTTTGAAAAGTGATGAGTGATAAAAGAGAAATTGTATTAGTAGATGAAAACGACAAAGAAATCTGACTATGAGAAAAAATGGATGTACACCAAAAATGAATTTTGCATAGAGCAATTTCGATTTTAATATTAAATCAAAAATGAGAAATGCTCCTACAACAAAGAGCCTTAAATAAATATCATTGTCCATGAATGTGGAGTAATGCTACTTGTACGCATCCATTACCAAATGAAAGCAATTTGGATGCAGCCCATAGAAGACTTCAAGAAGAAATGTGATTTGATACAGAGTTAAAAGAGATTTTTCAATTCCATTACAATGCACAATTTGATAATTGATTAACTGAAAACGAGTATGATCATGTATTTTTGTGATATTATAATGGGGGAGTTCTCCCAAATTCTGAAGAGGCTAATGATTATAAATGGATTTGAAAGGAGGAACTAAAAAAGGATATAAAGAAAAATTCTGGGATCTATACACCACGGTTTAAGATTATATTGGAAAAGTATTTTCAAATGGACTAAGTTGACATTTTGCTGTTCTGAGGGAGAGAATTGATTTTTACGTATCGCTTAGTGTGGTAAAAAAATTAGATTGTGTTATTTGTGCGTTTCTGAAATTTTATCATAAATATTATTTTAAATGTCCATTACAAAAAAGTTTTCACTTGGTTTTCTTTTTTTTTGGTGAAATAAAATTAAGAATTTATTACTTATCAAATAAAGACTCAACATCTACCCGATAATATTGGTGGTTGTTTGGATGAAAATATACATCTATCGTATCTCCAATTACAATTTTATGTCAATTGATTTTTCGATATTCTGGAGTGTTTTCGGTCTCTTTTCACTCTGTGAACGTAAAATCATAAGCATCGCTATAATAGATTTTATCTCCATCTGTAGCAATAACATAACATCAATAAAATGGTAGTCATTTACCACTATTTTGTTTGTATTGTTTGATAGATTGTATTATCAATTGGTGTTTCTCTCACTTTCAATTTCGTTTATAATTTTTTACTTTTATAAGTTTGATCTCTCTTATAAGTAAAAATATTCATACTATAATCCACAGTCATAGATATCCTCGAGCTAATCCTATTTTTATGGAATTATTTATTGAAGAAGCACATATAAATCACAATACAAAAAATAGTATTAATAATGATATAAGAATTGGATAAGCTGGATCAGTCTCCCAAAAAATAAATTTCCTTATTCTAATAGATCTTGTTCATTCTGCTATATTCGTATGAGACATAAATTCTAAAAATTTTGTACTCATATTGGAAATATATTCGGATAGTTTCATGTAAATTTATTACGCAATAAAATAAAAGTATTATTTTCTATTTTTATATTTGTTGCTATCTATTGAGATAGATATTATCTCAAATATCCATTACAAAAACTTTCCCACTCCATTTTTTATCATTTAGGTAAAATACAAGATTTTACTTATCAAACAAGAAATCAATATCCATTCGGTAGTTTTTCTCGTCATCTGGATCTATGTATACATCTACTGTATCTCATACTGAAACTTTGTGTCAATTAACTATTAAATAAGAAGCTTGGTATCATGTTTCTACTAGTTGCTTGTCTTCTTGTAATATGGACAGTTCTTTATTTAATTTATGTTTTTTTAATAATCATTTATTCGTTGATTTTAATTGTTTCTCAGATATGCGTTTATTTATTTCTCTAATTACATCTTTTTTATGTGTTTCATCTTCATCGTATTTATATCAATATGTCCCATAGATTTCATTATATGTTAAATCGGGTTTAATTAATAAATGATTAATCATTTTTAATTCGATAGCTTCACTTTTGTAAATTATATCTCAATTTTTTGCTTGTAAACGATATCATTCAAATGGATCTTTATTTAATTTGTTTGTATAATATTCTATTGATGAAATTTTAACTTTCCTGATAATGCTTTTTCAGTTTCTTTTTAATTTTTTTGATTTGTTTATTGAGAGAGCGTCTTTTAAAAAAGTAAATCATAAGTAAAGAAAAAATAAAGGAATTATGAGTGAAATGATTTTGAATAGAATATTTAGGCTTTGTTTGGAAGTTTCTGTGTTCGTTGTTTGTAAAAACAGGAAAAAAACGATTCCGATTATTGTAAAAATTATTCCAAGAATAGTAAAAATTCACGGGAATTTGTATAGCATTGGATTAAATCTTTTTCTAATCATGTTGAGTAATGTTTTTATAAAATCGATATAATAGTCAATTTATCTTAAATATCCATTACAGAAACTTTTCCAATCCATAGCTTTTTTTCATTCAGGTTTGATTGCAATATTTATAATTGTAGGATTGAGATTTTTTCAATCAATTAATGGTTTATTTTTATTCTCATTATACTTACTTTCATCAAGCTGTAATTCTTCGATAATTACAGTTTTTTCATTCAATTTAAATCGAATTTTTGGCCAAATTGCATAAGCTCTATATTTGGCATAAATACCTTCTAAACTGTCTTTATAAATATCGATTTCTCAGTCAGCTTTTTCTATTTTTTGGCAAATTGTAGCTTGTGATTCATCTTGAACGGTAGCTTTAATTTGTCTTTTACCATAGTTCCATAATGTATTACACAAAAATTTTGGTCATTCTTTCTCCAAAGCAGTTATCAAATCTTTGACAGTTCGTTCAAATTTCAGAGGAAAAGAAAGCTGATCTATAATGTCTCCAGTATCCATTCATGCATTCATATGCATTATTGTGATTCAGCTTTTTTCTTCTTTGTTTAAGAAAATGGATTGCAGAGGAGAAGCTCCACGATATTTTGGTAATAATGATCCGTGTACGTTAATTGGTCCAAATGTTGGTATACCCAAAATTGATTGTGGTAAAATCTTTCCATATGAAATTACTACTAAGAAATCTGGATTTTTCTCTTTTAACCAATCGTAAAATTTTTGTCATTCTACACTTTTTTCAGGATTTATTTTAAGGGGAGTTTGAATAAAATCATCGGCTTCGCTTGAAAATAATTCTTTAGCTTTTATTTTGATTGGATTTTCTTTGAGTTGCATTCATCTTCATGCTGGTTTGTCAGCCTGTGTAACTATTCAGCAAATTTCAAATCTATCGTCAGAATTTAATTCTTCCAAAAAAGGAATTCATATATTGGCGCTACAGAAGAAAACTACACGATAAAAGGCTGGATCATACATTTTTTTATTGTTTGGTTTACAAGATAAAACTCTATCGGTGATTGGTGCTAAACCTCTACAAAATCCATATCTTTTCAATATTTGAGTGGCATATTCACTGCAATGTGGCTTATGGCTACAAACTCTATCTTTCAGTATCGGAGAGAAAATTCATTTGTCAGGGGATATCGTTAATTGGTATAATTTTATCAAAATTAGTGTTATTGTAGTCAGAATCTTGTCTATGAAATGATATATGAATTTGATTGTTTTACGGAGGATAGACATTATTTAAATATTATTAAATTATGATTATACTCTATTAATGTGTTGTATTTTTTCAACGGATAAAAGCTAATATTGATTTTTTACAGCAAATATTTAATATAACCTTGCTGGTCAAACAGCATTAAAATTAACTTTTTTAGCTTATGTTCAATTTTTTTAATCAGCTTGGCAATTGTCAAGCAAATGGGATGCCTGTGAAAAACACAGACTATGAAAAAATGCTAGAATATGCTGATGCATATTTATACGATGACATTAAAGTTTATATTGTCCTTTATAAGTGTGCGAACACACATTGGCAACGTAATCGTATAATGAAGCATATTCAGAATATCATAGTCGACACGGATTCCATTCAGTTTAGTGAAGACCTCATCGAGAATTTCAGAGAGTTTGTCTCTCTAAAGGATTTCTTGGATGAGAGAGATGAGGAAACATTCGACATTATCTGTATGAAAGTGCTCAACTTCTTCAGAAATCAGTTCCAAGATTCAATGTGGGGAATCGGACGAGATGAATTTATTCCCGATGCCTCAGTTATGGAATCGAGTAATGAATTAAGAGAAGTAGCTAGAATTATTATCTCTACAGATATGAGAATGGAAAGCTACCAGATGGCTGTAGAAGCCCTCGGAGCTTAAACAACTTTAAGAGCTACGAGCATTTTTCGTAGCTTTTTTTATTGACTTTTAAAGTGAAATGTATATTATAATTCTGCCCGTAAAAAGGCAGAAAAATATCCTAATTTTTAAAATGGAACAGAAATTTAAAGACTTGGTTGATGGATATAACCAAGCAAACAGCGATGCTGTGAAAAACCTTATTTATCAGGCTATGGTAAATTATACCAGTGAGTATCATCCTGGTTATATATGCTATGACATGGATATGTATGTCGAACTTTATAAGTGTGCGACAACTCCCGAACAACGTAAACATGCGTTGGATGAAATGTATAGCATTATCATAGAAGATTCCTATCAGTTTTACGATGAAATTGTCCAAAATTTCAAAGAAGTGGCCTGTTTGACTCCATTCTTGAAAAAAAATGACATTGTTGAATTTGACATTCTCTGCATGACTGTATTAGACTATTTTAAGAAAGAATTGAAATGGTCAGAAGATCAACCAAAAAGTGTTCAATTTGGCATTCCAGATGCTGAAAGTTGTCTTAAAATAGTCGCAGGATTGATTGTAGGTACAAACATGTCAAGTTTGGAAACTTACCGTGAAGCTAAAAAAATCCTCGGAAAATGAAAAATTAGCTGTGGGGTTTCTCACAGCTTTTTCTTAAACAAAAAAAAAGTTCCAAAAAACTTGACAAACATTTATTTAAACATATAATACATATATGACTTTATTTGCTTAATAATATTAGAATGATCGTAACTAGAGAAATGCCACAAGAGCGAGAAAATCCTGAAAGAAGAACTCAAAGAGAAAAAAATGAATCTGATAAAGGACAAGAATATGTAGTAAAAATGCCAAATAACAATAGATCAAAAAATAAAGTTGTTCGTGGTTATAGAAAAGAAGTCATGAATTTAATGGAGCTCCCTCCAAAAGTATCGTTATCGTGAAGAAAAAATCTTGAATCAGTAGTTAAGTGGATGAAAGAACATATGGAAGCTTATCCAGAAACTCACAAAGGTTTTTTCGTAGATTTTATAGATGACGACCGGACAAAATGATACAAAGTGTTTCCATATGATGATTATGAAATTGGAGATATAGAAGAACAAGTAGAGATTAATTGAACAACATACAATATAATCTCACATACATTTGATAAAGATGAGAACGAAAGCTACAACGAATCAATAAATGCATCAAAAAAGAGAGGTAATAGGAAAAAAGTTAAAGAAATAACAAACAATGATTTAATAAGAGCTTTTGAAGAGTGAGACAATAACGATAAGAGAAATAGATAAAATAAGAAATAGAATATACGTGACTTTTAAAAAAGCAGGCAAAATTCGATAAATTTTTATATAGAATCAATGAAAAAAAATTGATTAAAAATAATCCCTACGATAAAAGGGATTTTTTTTTGTGAGTTTAAAATTACATTTTCTCTATATCGTAGCACCTAGATAAAAAAAGTGATAAAAAACTTGCAAAAGAAAAAAAAATAATTATATTTGTAGCACCTGTAAGGTTTGAGTGATATTTTATATCTAATATTGAATATGTAAACTTTAGTGAAAGTTAAGTTCACAACTCAAAAATTACAACAGTATTTTATCCTTTATTTATATAAAACAATGGCAAAAGTTATTTGAATTGATCTTTGAACTACAAATTCATGCGTATCATATATGCTCGGAGATAAGTCCGAAGTAATTGCAAATGCAGAATGAAACAGAACTACGCCTTCAGTAGTTTACATTAAATGAGATGAATTGTTAGTTTGAGATTTGGCAAAAAGAAAGGCTGTTTTAGAGCCAAAAAACGTTATTTACGAAGTTAAGAGATGGATTGGACGTAAGTATAGCGAAGTTAAATCTGAACTTGCTAAAATGCCTTACGAAACCAAAGAAGGATCTGATGGGGGAGTAATCATCGTAGTAGATGGTAAAGAATATAAACCTGAGCAGATTTCAGCTTTCGTCCTTACTAAACTCAAAGAAGATGCTGAAAAATTCCTTGGAGAGAAAGTTACACAAGCTGTAATCACAGTTCCTGCATATTTTAATGATTCTCAAAGAAATGCTACTAAAGCTGCTGGAGAAATCGCTGGTTTAAAGGTTGAGAGAATTATTAACGAACCAACTGCAGCTTCTCTTGCATATTGAGAAGGTAAATCAAAAGATGAAAAGATTATGGTATTTGATCTATGATGAGGAACTTTCGACGTTACAGTTCTTGAAATTTCATCAGAGTGAACATTCCAAGTTCTTTCAACATCTGGAGATACAGCTCTTGGATGAGCAAACTGGGATCAGAAGATTATGGATTATTTACTAGAAGAATTTAAAGGCAAAGAATGAATCGACCTTCATGGAAATGCATGAGCTATGCAAAGAGTAAAAGATGAGGCTGAAAAAGCTAAAATGCAGCTTTCAAATATAGATAGAGTAGATGTTACTATCCCATTTATTGCTCAATGACCAGATGGTTCTCCAAAGAATTTAGATGTCGTACTTACTAGAGCAAAATTTGAATCATTATGTTCAGAATTATTCAAAAGATGTGAAGGTCCAGTATCTGTAGCTATGAAAGATAGTGGATTATCAACTAGTGATATTAATGAAATTATTCTAGTTTGAGGATCTACAAGAATGCCTCAGATTCCTGGAATCGTTCAAAAAGCTTTAGGGAAAGCTCCAAAAGCTACTGTAAATCCAGATGAAGCCGTAGCTCAATGAGCAGCTATTCAATGAGGAATTATTCAAGGTAATGTAACAGATATTTTATTATTGGATGTTACTCCATTAAGTTTAGCAGTTGAAGTTGAATGAGGATTGGCTCATATTATGATTCCAAAAAATACAACAATCCCTGCTAAAAAATCTAATATCTATACTACAGCTGCTGATAATCAGACTGCAGTTACAGTTCACGTTACACAGTGAGAGAGACAATTCGCTAGAGATAACAAATCACTCTGAATGTTCAATCTAGAATGAATCCCACCAATGAGAAGATGAATGCCTCAGATTGAAGTAACATTCGATATTGATGCAAACTGAATCCTGAATGTAACAGCACAAGAAAAATCTACATGAAAACAGCAATCAGTTACTATCGCATGATCTACTAATATCTCAGATGAAGAAATCGAAAAAGCAAAAGCAGAAGCAGAGAAATTTGCTGAAGAAGATCGTAAAAGAAAAGAAGTAATCGAAGCTAAAAACTGACTTGAATCAATGGTTTATGCCATTGAATGACTTGGACAGGAATACAAAGAAAAGATTTCAGATGAAGATAAAGAAACTATCAATAAATTAGTAGCTGATGGTAAGGCTATGAAAGATAAAGAAGATGCTACAGTTCAAGAAGTGAAAGATGAAACGGATAGACTTCAAAGAGAATCTCAACCACTATTCCAGAAATATGCTCAAACGGCACAGCAAAATGCTGACGCAAATGGATGAACAGCTCCAGCAGGAGAGTCTGGACCAGTTGAATGAGAAGTAGTTGAAGCTTAGTTAATAAAAGAATAAAGGAGAATCTGATTGGACATGATGTTCAGTCAGATTTTTTTAAAATTAAATTTTATTGCATTTTGAATAAGAATCCTTATACATTTAATCGCATTTGTGGGAGTGTAGCTTAGTCGGTAGAGCAGATCCCTCTTAAGGATAAGGTCGTGGGTTCGAATCCCACCCCTCCCAAAATCGAGAAATTAATAATTCAAATATAAACTTCCTATCAACAAGGGAGTTTTTTTAATATGTATTTTTTTTACAAAAAAAAACTGGTCACGAAGACCAGTCTTTCGTATAGCTCAATAAAATTATTTTACAAGAGCCTTGAATTCAGAACCAGCTTTGAAAGTTACAACGTTCATTGCAGGGATCTTAATCTTCTCTTTTGGATTTTGAGGATTAACTCCAGTTCTAGCAGCTCTCTTAGATTTCTTGAAAGTTCCGAAACCTTGAATTCTAACTTCACCTTCTTTTTTAACACCTTTCATTACAGTTTCGATGAAAGCGTTAACTAATTCACCAGCCATTCTCTTAGATACTCCTAATTCTTCAGCTAGTTTTTCGATTAAAGCAGTTTTTGTCATTTTTACAAATTGTTATAAGATAAAAAATTATAACACCAATATACTAGAATTATTCAATCAAATTGCAAGAGAAAATGAATTATATCATTAAAACTGGTAAAACCTAGATATTATGCCCAAAATTACTCACCAAATAATTTTTTTCTAAACTTTTTTGGCGTTCTGAAATATAGAATATGCAATACTCACATAAATATTCATGATATGATGCTCATCCAAATTCAAGTTTTCATTAAACAAATATTATATTTATGTCATCAGATTGTTCATATTATTACTCATGTAATGAAAAATACTAGAACGACTATGCATACTATCGCTCAAATAATTCTCAGCTTTTTATTTTTTACTTGGTGAATTTTATGCTTTTTCATAAATCATTATTTATTAAATAAAAACTATTTTTCCCATCCTAATAATCCAAACAGCTGTTTAAGATATCTATCCAAAAATTCTTGGTAAAAATCTGTTCATCAAAACCATTTATTTCATTGTTTTACGAAGTAAGGACATTTTTCGTATAGAAATCTCTTTTTCTTTTCTTGGTTAGGCATCAAATGACATTGATTAACATTATCACAAATATCTGCTAATTTTACAGCCCAAGCAGATTTGTTATTAGCTTCTTCCAATCTTTTCATCATATTCTTCCATCTTTGGAATTTTTCTTCATCAGTAGGATTCTCTAATGTAACGTCATGGGTTGCTAAATCAACCAAAGTTAGAACCTCTTGTGAATATCCCATTTCTTCTAATTCTTTCATTGTTGTATCTCAATCTTCAATTATGTCGTGTAGTAATCACGCCATTTGTACAGTTTCATCAAATCAGTGAGATCTAAGCAAATCTCTTACATTAAATGAATGAGTATAATTTGGGATATCTGTAGTTCATTTTCTAAATCATGTAATCCTCTCTTTAACTAATTTTTCTGTTTGTTCGAATGTTGGCATGTTATTTTAATTATTATATAAATCTGAATTATTTATATTGGAATACTCTTATTTCTCAATTTTCATCCTTTTGATAGATTAACTTTTCGCTTATATTATCAAAATTCAAATCTTCTATATGGAAAGTGACAGTTCATTCACTCTCTCAATCAGTGGTTTTCATAACTGCATTTTCCCAGACTCATTTGAATTCTTTTCAATCAAGTTTTATATTTCCTCCTCAATTAGCCACTCAATCAATAAATTCTCATCCAAACATGTCTCAATTATTGTTTACCCATTTTCATTTTCAATTAGGGCCAGTTTTATCTCATTCTCATTTATATAATCGTCAATCTTCTGTTCTAGTAAAAATTAAAATCTCTCAAGGTTTTAATGCATCCATTAATGCTTTATATTGTTCTTCTAACGCGGTCATTCTACGAGGATAATATAAACTAAAATCTATATATGATTATTCTGATTTTTTTCAACTTTTGATTTATAATTACTGATTAATTCTCCTTAATCTCATCCATTTTATATATTTCAACTTTTATATTGTTACTTATATATACACGAAGATTCTGATTTTTAATATCTTCAGACGTAGGTAATCCATGCAAAGTAAAAAATTTGTCTAATTCTTCATAGGATCAATTAAAATTTTTGATAAGTCTTTCATATTCTAAATATGACTTTATATCAAGGTATTTTACCTCTAATTCTTTTATCATTTTAAAAATCAATTACTAAATAAATATGTGGCAGGTAGCCTGCTCTAAACAAAAAATACATTTGGCCAAATCTGTATTAGATAACCAAATGTAATTAGATATTTATAGTTCTTGCCTACAAAATAACGAAATTGACGGTGAATAAATCAAAATTCCTGTCGTCCCTTTAGCATTTTTTTATAGTGGTTTGCAAGTAGGTTATAAATCCATCCACATTTAATTATCTGGCTATATTATATTCTAAAGATATTGTAATTTCAAGAGAAAATTATATGAATAGTATATCTATATTTATTTAGCCATAAATAAAAATATGTGGTTGTGAAACTTTTATGATGAAAAACTAGAAAAATGAGAATTATTAACCAGAAATGATTTAATGGGAGATCCTGATTGTGATTGAAATGATGCTGTCATTTTTAGTATTACAGAAGATTGAGGACTTAGCCCTGTTCGAAGTTCAATAACAGTTTATAAATATAGTAAATCCGAAAATAGATACTACATAGAGATTATTGATGATTTTCGATTGAAAGGTTGTAAACAACAATTTGATATCGGTTATGAAGCTGAGAATATAATTTGAATAATAAAGGATAATATGAAAATTTTGAAATGAATATGAAAATTTGAAGAGGAGGGAGTCGCTGATGGAACATACACGGAAATATACTTTTCAGATTTAGTTGAATGAGTTTACTTTTCATATTGAATGTGAGTGAATAAGAATTGTAAAAATTTTAAGCAGGCAATGAAAGTTAATAATAAGATTAAAAGAATTATAAAAACAGTAAGTAGAGAATATGATTATAAGCCTTCAAAAGATTTATTGAAATACTAGTGTTTATATCTTATTTTAATATTATGGATGATGATTTATTGTTTGACTATATGTTCTTAGAAACTCAAGACAAAGAAGAAGAGAATGAAAAATTGAGAGAAGAAAATGAAGATTTGAGAGATGAACTAAATAGTAGAAAAACTAATATTTCCAATAGTGAAGAAGATTACGATAAGGCTAGATTTTTTGCTGAAGATGTGCAAAGTATAGCTGCTGACTGTGGAGTAGATATGGAGATATCTTATGATGAAGCTGAAAGAGCTATAAAGCAATGATATACTCCAGAAGATTATTATGAATACAAAATGTGATTATAATTTTTATTCTTTAAATATATTATCATGGATGTTTTAATGAAAATCCTTTATCTTGCAGTAGAAATATTGCTAGAGTTT
>CAMJDC010000012.1 GCA_946404285.1 uncultured bacterium
CATGACAATATGCAGCTGAAGAATGTGTAGTTTTAAAATGACCTAAATGAGAAATCGCAAAAGTAAGAATTCTTTGACCATACAGACCACAAACTCAAGTAGAAATCCTTATGGCTGACCAATTTAAACTTTGAACAATGGCTCCAATTAGACTTTCTGGAGATTTGAAATGATCTGCCTGAATTACTATCGTTGCACCAAATTGAAATGAAATCACAATAGATGAATGAATGATAATTGCAAAAAGACACGTTCATATGCTACCTTCAGATGCTGAAGAATACGGAGTACAAAATAATCAGATTGTAAAAATAAAATGTGGAGGAGAAAGAGGTTTAATATTTGATGAAGTGGTAGTTCGTGTAACTGATACATCGAAATTGGACACGCATATTGATACAGAAGAATGAAATGCTGCAAAATTAAAAACTGGAGATGAAGCTGAAATCATTACTGATTGAGAAATCAGATTTTATAGCAAAAATTAGTATGAGAGTTCCTGTTTATATTCAGAAAAAACATATCCATTTATCCCAGATAGATGCTGAAAAACTATTTGGAAAGTGATATGTTTTTTGAATTGAAAAGAAATTTACACAACCATGAGAATATTTCACCGAAGAAAAATTAACCATCAAATGACCGAATTGAACGATTGAAAATATAGATATAATTATGCCTTTTAGGAAGTTTACTCAAGTTGAAATTTCTCCATCTGATAATGAAATTCTGTGAATTAATGCGAAAGAAACTAAATCATGAGAATTAAAAAAGGCTGAACCAATAACCTTGATTTGACCAAAATGAATAATTTACCTAAATAACTGTGTAATTATTTCTGAAAAGCATATACACATGAGTGTAGCTGATGCAAAAGATTTTGGATTTAAGAATAATCAAATAGTAAACCTAAGAACTCCATGAAAAAGCTGAAAAATCATTGAGAATGTCAGAATTAGGACCAACGATAAGTTTGAATTTGATTTACATTTAAATGAAGATATATGAAAAAAATATTTATTAGAAACTAATGACTGGGCTGAAATCTTAAGATAAAAAAATCCCTCAAATGAGGGATTTTTTACAAATGGATATTTTATTTGACGCTTCTCATAAGCATTATCATCACATATCATCTTTTTTCTTTCATAATTGGATCATCTTTTGTGATTATTCATTCTTGTTTAAGTTTCTTCATATGATTTACATAATATTCTGCTGTAGATTTGTATTTTCAGTCAGAGGTATTATACAATAATCTTGATAATGCTGTCACAAATTCTGCTCTAGTTACCTCATCATTTGGTCTAAAATTATTATTTTGCATATTCTGTCACATAATTCAGAGTTGATACGCAAGAGTTACTCAATTTTCATAGTCTGAATCCATCTTTTCTGTTACGTCATTGAATATAGGCACAACTGTATTTTTTGGTTTCTTTCACAGAATATTTATTGCGTATTGAGAGAGCATTTTTGCCATCGCTATCCTAGTTAATGGAGAATTCATTTGAGCTTTTTGGATTGTCGGCATAGTTGTAATTCAGTTTTCTTTTGAAAATTTATATGCTTCTTGGAATTCTGTAGGATAATCTGCATTTCATACAGTGGATTTCTCGCTACCACTCGAAATAGTATTCTGTCCTGTATTATTGTTATTCTGTGGAGTTTGATTTCACGTTTGCACATTACTTCCTGTAGTATTATTTGGTTGCTGATTATTAGCTCAAGATGAAACTGTATCTCCTGTATTTGAATTTATTTGACTTCATGTTTGTCATCATGCGGAACCTGTATTACTTGAAGATCCTCATCATCCTCCTCAACCTCCGCTACCTCAACCTCATGGTTTGTAACCATCTATTTCATCTGCTATTCCATTATTATTTTTATCTGTATTTGGTGTATAAATCACTGTAAAAGTCTGATTCTGCTCTATTCACATTCAACTTACTATTCATGAATTCGCTGTATAATACTGCACATTTGGTGAAACATAATTAAACGCTATTCCACTCAAATACATTCCACTCACACTTGGTGACGCTTCTCATCATCTGCTATATACATAGTTTACTGTCACTTTGTATTTTGTTTCTTCTTCGTCATTTATTCCATTTCCATTTTTATCTTCTCAATATATTGGTGTAAATGTCATTCATGATGTGATTACCGTTCAGCCTGTGATTTCTGGTTCCCATCCACTAAACACATATCCACTATTCGGTATTACCTCTGGAATTGTTATTCATGCTTCATCTATTGTTAGTCATGTTAGTATTCCTGGCCATATTGTTTCTCCACTCAATGTTCAGTTTTCTCATCATGTAAATTCTAATTTGAAATGATCTTCTGTTTCATCGTTTATTCCATTTCCATTTTTGTCTTCTCACCATATTGCTGTATATGTTATGTCTCCAATAATTGGGCTAGTAGTGTCAATCACTTTATCCCATCCACTGAATACATATCATGGATTAGCAACTTTAGTTGGCTCTACATATCACGTACTTAATAGTGTTAATCATGGCAATATTTCATATCTTGTCGTTCATTGTAATGTTCCATGATCTCATGGTAAAAATTCTACAACTTTTTTAACTTCTGTAGAATCAGCTTCTTCATTATGGTTAAAGTCTTCTTCCCAATTCGCAGTATAGCTTAGATTTCAAGTAGTACCGACTGGTATAGTCACTGCAATTGTAGGTATTGAAAGATTTGTTCCAATCCATCATGCAAAGACATAATCATCTTTAGTTGGATTAATCAATGTAAATCAGCTTTCTATTGTATACTCTTCTGGATTGTTTCATTCGATAATTCATCACTCTAGATTATATGCAATGCTATATTTTATTGTTGAGGCTATAGCTGTATATGTGTCATCTTCCGTCAATGTAATATCTTCTCATGGATTTATAGTATATACTCAATTACTCCAAACTCAAGTTGTATATCATTCACTTAATGTGATATCTGTAGCTACAACTATACATGAAGCATCTGTGTTATACAGTGTACAACTATCAGAATTTTTGGATATTTCAGATACTCATGTTCATGTGGCATACGTTACTGTAAGAGTTTTCGAGAAAATAGCATATAAAGTAGCTGTTCATGTCACAGTTAAATTTGGCATAGGTTCTGTAGCTCATGAATCTATATTCCATCATGTAAAAGTCCATCATATTTTTGTAGCTGTATAATTAGATAAGTCCAATATAGTTCAACTAGCTATCAACTCTTCACCTGTTGTCGTAGTTCATCCATTCGTATTAGCATCAAATGTTACTGTGAAAGTCTGCACACATTCATTATTAACCTCTATATATCATTCTTCACAGATCCATCTTGCATATAAATTAGCTGGTGCATCATTTCAAGTTTCTATTTTATTTCACTGAATATCAGCATCATACCATCCACTAAATATAGAATTAGCTCTATGTGGAATTCAGAGTGTTTTGATTTTATCTGCTTCAACTAATATCATTGCTCATGTTCATCCATTTGGATGGATTATCATAGATGGCTGAGTGAAAAGATAATCATTTTTGAAACAACGTACTGATCCATTTTTATCATTTCTCAATCACCAATTGAAGTAATGTACTAACCATAATACTCACCATGAATTTGTCATTTTTATTCCTGGAGAAGATGTTAGATATATATATGACATACTTCTACTTATCAAACCGTCAGAATTACGATATCATGCATATGGTATATTAAACAACCAAGGAATTGACAATCATGATGAATAAGAAAAATAAATATCTCGAAGATTTTCATTTCACTCGACTCAAGGATCTGCATCTTCCATGCCATAACTACATTCTTCAGGATTTATTTCACATAAATTATAAGTTATTTTAAATCATCGCTCTCCAGCACTTGGCACATGATATCATTCTGGACATGGTCACTGTCTATTGGTAATATTTGATGACGTAATTATATCTAGTCACCAATTATAACTACCTTCAATATCATCAGCTCATCACCACAATCAATCATAATTCTGATCTTGTTTCCAGTAACTATTACCTCATGTTATAAATAGATAACCATTGTATCACTTATTGTTATATACACTATTCCATATTGCTTTTGTTCCTGTTGCATTTTCGGTTACCGAATCTGAACGACCACCTCCCCAACATCAAATCTGAAATCCATTATTATTTCACCACTGATAATGGAATCAATACGAACCTGTATTAGCTTCAAATCCTGCTCATGTCATTGATGCTCACATATTTCTATCCATAAGCGTAACATATGATACTGCTCACGTACTTAATATAAAATATGCATCTATATCTTCGAATGTTCACCATACAGCGTTATATGTTCTATTTCACGTAGATCACTCTGTAATGTATATGTTAGCATTTGTTTCGTCTCCATTACTTCATGTCCATCATAGGAACATATATCCTGACTTAGTTGGTTGATATAGTCAAAATGTTCAGCTTATGACTGTGTATGTTGTTGGATTAGGTAAACTTTCTGTTCATCAGTCTAAGTTATATGTAATTGTGTAATTTTCTAATACACATGCATCACCACTAATCACATATCACTCTTCACAGATCCATCTTGCATATAAATTAGTTGGTGCATCATTTCAAGTTTCTATTTTATTTCACTGAGTATCGGCATCATACCATCCACTAAATATAGAATTAGCTCTATGTGGAGTTCAGAGTGATTTAATTTTGTTTCATTCTACTAGTATCATTGCTCATGTTCATCACTTTGCATCGATAGTCATAGAAGGCTGTGAAAAGAGGTAGTCGTTTGAGAAACAACGCACTGATAAAGTATAACTACGAGTTTGACCAATACTTGTTTTCAGTACTTCATCAGTTAATTGCATACGACGACCTTCTGTAGAAGTTGCTCAATTAGAACTAGACGACCATAAATAAGCATTACTAACTTGATAACTAGGTTTTGCTGATGAATAATCACGATAACCTGCGAAGGGTATATTGAAAGTTCCTGCAAATTCCATTCATATTCCAGTTCATTCCACAAAAGTCAAACTTGATGATGATCTATTTGCATTTTTCTCAGCATTATACCGATATATCATCAATCTGTTCATTTCTTGTACACTTGGCACATGATATCATTCTGTGCACGGTCATTGCCTATTTGTAATATTTTCTGCCGTCATAGTAGTTAGTCACCACTGGTTAGACGATGTATCACCTCATCATCACCATAAATTCATATGATTTCCACTACCAGGTATACTATCACTCCAATAATCAGTTCAATGATCAGTATCTCATCTCACAAATCTAGTACCCCAATAATTTGAATTATCATAATCAGGATTCCAATCCACTTTTGTTGGTGTCGCATTTACACTAACAGTATCTGAACAGCTATGCGTCCAGCATCCATCCTGAAATCCCTGGTTATTTCACCACTGATATTTAAATCAATACGAACCTGTAGATGAAATATCATCATTAAATGCTCACATATTTCTATCCATCAATGTGATATATGATATCGCTCATGTACTTGATATAAAGTATGCATCTATATCCTCATATGTTCACCATACAGCGTTATAAGTTCTATTTCATGTAGATCACTGTGTAATATATATGTTTGCATTTGGTGAATCTCAATTACTTCCCGTCCATCATAGGAACATATATCCTGACTTAGTTGGTTGATATAATCAGAATGTTCAGCTTTCTACTGTGTATGTAGTTGGATTAGGTAAACTTTCTGTTCATCAGTCTAAGTTATATGTAATTGTATAGACTTCATTCCACTTCGCATAAATATTCATATTCTCAGTTATTGGTGTAGAGAAATTAAAAATTGTTTCATATCATGACGTATACCAATCAATGAAGTCATATCCATCTCTAGCAAATTTTATCGGTTCTTGAGCTAGTTCTCAGCTTTTCACTTTTTGAATAAGTTTTCACTCACTATCTGCTCATGAGAGTTCCCCTCCATTAATATCAAAAGTTAAAATAATAGTATCTAGTGCGTCTGTGGAGTCCTTGAAACAACGAACCGAGAAACCGTCAGCACGGATATTATAATCCCTTACGTCCACATCAGAAGATGCTATATACAGATACCATATATGATTAGGATTAGTTGATATATATGGAGAAGATGACCAATAAAGACCACTAACTCATATGTCATCTTGAATTGCATCTTTGTAATCACGGCTACCAGCAAGAGGTAGCTTAAAATCTTTTTTGAATGTACTATCTGTGAAAACATTCAGAGTTGTAAGAGGTTTTTTATTTCGTGAATTTTTAGTGTTATACCAATATGTTACCAATGCATTCCATTCTCACTGGGATGGCACATGATATCACGTATCACAAGGTCACTGTCTAGTTTCTCAATTTTTGATTCATCACCAGAATGTATCTACACTCGCATTATTAGAAGTATCTCCACTTCATCACCATAAATTATCATAATGTTTATTATCCTGCCAATAGTCAGACATGCCGTTTCCATATCTAAATGTGGCGTCATAGAATGGATGTCACGGCCAATAGTTCGCATATTCTACTCTCTCATTTTCTACTTTTTGAGCTGACTTGATAGGTGCATTATTTCATCGCTGATACAGTTCTCAGTATGAATTTACATTAGTTATATCATTGTCTGTCGCTCACTGGTTCTTATCCAATATTGTCAGAATTGTATTGCTATCTGGGTCTTTGATAGAAATTACATCTTTACCATTCTCGTCTGTCCAGTAGTAAACTATATCATCTGCTGATTTACTCGTATAACATATATCCAACTCTTCAGAATATGTACCTCATCCTGGACATAATTCATCATTCCACTTAGCATAAACTGTCATATCTCCAGTTAGTGGAGTAGAGAAATCAAATGGTGTTTCATATCATGTAGATGTATACCAAGTATCAAAAACATATCCATCTCTAGCTAATTTTACTGGTTCTTGAGCTAATTTTCAGCTTTCCACTTTTTGGATGAGTTTTCATTCACTATCTGCTCATGAGAGCCCACCTCCATTAATATCAAAAGTTAAAGTCAATGTCTGAGGTGCATTTGAAGAATCCTTGAAACAACGAACCGAGTAACCGTAGGCACGGATGCTGACATTATCCGCGTTTACGTTGGACGAACTCAGGTAGAAGTAACGTGTTCTATCCGAATTACCATAACCAGGAGAAGACGACCAATAGTAGCCATAAGAACCCTGATCGTAGAGGGACGCATTGTAGTAACGACGGCCACCAGCAAGAGGTAACAAGAAGGCGTTTCTAAATTTTCACGCGTTAGTAGAGTTACTGAAATAATGTAACGGGCTACCAATCAGATTTTGACCCACACTGGAAGCAAACATCTGTAATACACTCTCCCACTCCATAATGCTAGGCACATGATATCATGTATCACATGGTCATTGTCTAGTATCTCAATTATTTATTCATCACCAGTCTCATGCTGTATCGTCACCACTTCATCACCACAAATTATCATAATGTATATCATCCTGCCAATAATCATACATACTACTTCCATATCTAAAATTCTCATCATAGAATGAATGTCATGGCCAGTAGTTCTCGTATTCAGCTCTCTCATTTTCAACAGCTGTAGCTGACTTTATAGGTGCGTTATTTCATCGCTGATATAGTTCTCCATAACTATCTGCTCATGTTCATGCTACACTTGCTCACTGGTTTTTGTCTAGCATTGTCAGAATAATATCTCATGATATGATAGAAATCACATCTTTTCCATTCTCATCTATCCAATAATAAACTAAATTATCATTAGACTTCGTCGCACATACATCCATCTCCTCAAAATAAACTCCAGTTCAACAATCCTTACTCCACTTAGCATACACAGTCAGATTTTCAGTTGCTGGTGTAGAGAAATCAAAAGCTGTCTCATATCATGTAGAAGTATACCAATCTACAAATGTATATCCATCTCTAGTTGGATTAGCAGGTCTGCTCCAAGGCTGTTCTGGAATTGTATAACGTGAAGCTACTTCGCTACCGCTTTGGCTGTCAAATGTTAGGGTATAGGTATTAGTAGGAGCCACATATGAATCCTTGAAACAACGGACGGAGAAACCTAGTGCACGGTTGCTGACATTAGCCGCCTTCACACGAGATGAATCCAAATCCATATATCGCACTCGATCAGGATGATCTACCCCATAAGGAGAAGACGACCAATAATAACCACGCGCCCCCTGATTGTAGAGTGACGCATAGTAGTGATTACGGTTACCAGCAAACGGTATATTAAAGTCCCCTGCGAAGGCTTCTCAGATAGTATCATCGTATTCATTACATTCTATATAAGATATTTCATCTACATTATCACATTCTATTACATTATTATCTGCATCATAGCATATATAACTAGAACCTTCTGCACAATTATTAAAATACTTCAGATTATTATAACTCTGCTGAGTTGATAATTCATATGTGAATTTATCCAGATTTGTATCTATCCAATACTCTGATAGTTTACTCCATTCTCATGCACTAGGGACATGATATCACTCTGGACATGGTCATTGTCTTTCTGACCTAGAATTTCAACTATCTCGGTATAATCAATTTGCGTTGGCTGTTGAACTATAATCTTCATCATCACCTCATCACCATAAATTATCGTAATGGTCGTTACTTGTATCCCAGTAATCATACATACCGCTTCACCATCTGAATACAGGATTATTATATGGATTTGATGGTCTATAATCATCATATATAGCTCTGGTTCATGAGAAATATTCAGGATTGGCTGTCTTATCTAGGCTCTGTAAGAATCCATAGTTATTTCACCACTGATAGTGAAATCCGTATGAATCTGCACTCGTTATATCATCAGTTGTAGCTCATAGGTTACGGTCCATGATTGTAAATCCACTTAATGGATTAGCTGGGTCTCGAATTGTGATAGTCTGTGCCCAGTGTGCATATACATCCATATCTGCTGTGAGAGTGATTACATCTCATGAATTTCAGATTCTTTCGCTTACTCACTCACCAGCAAACCATCACTCAAAAATCCACTCTCCATTTTCATCTGCAGATCTAGTAGCATTTGGCAGAGTGACTTTTCATTCGCTGTCTGTTTCAAGGGTATCTTCTGCTACTACACCGCTATTAGCATGAAGCTCTAGGGAATAGGATATAGTAGGAGCCTCATATGTATTCTTAAAACAACGAACGGAATAACCATAAGCACGTTCGACATGTCATTCAGAACCAAAGCTATACAAACTCAAGTTCATAAAACTTGCTGTATTATCAAAATCCACAACCGGAGAAGACGACCAGTAGTAACCATAATCTCCCTGATAATGCACGGATGCGTCATAGTAATCACGGTAACCAGCAAACGGTAGCTTAAAATACTCCATAAAAGAAAATGCAGTAGAAGTCGTAGAATAATCTTCCACATAATACATTCAGCTAATTCAACCTAAATAATCATTATATCATGATGCGTAAGCCCAATATTTTACCAATAATCACCATTCTCATGCACTAGGAACATGATATCCACTTGGACATGGTCATTGTCTGTTTGTAATATTTGATGAGGTTATTGTATCTAATCACCAATTGTTTGTCCCTAAATCACCACTTCATCACCATAGATTATCGTAATTATCGGTATTACTCGTACCCCAATAATCTTCCATACTGCTTCACCATCTAAATTTAGAATTATTATATGGGTTAGTTGGTCAATAATCATCATATGTGGCTCTGTCCTCTGAGAAGTATTCAGAATCATCTCATGTAGTTAAGCTCTGTGAAAATCAGTAGTTATTTCACCACTGATAATGATATCAGTATGAAGCACCGGAACTAATGTCATTCGTAGTTGCTCAGAGGTTACGGTCCATTATAGTAAATCAAGCTGGTCAGGTATCAGTAACTCACTCTGGTCTGGCTATAGATATAGTATGGAAATCTACTCATTCAACCCGATTGAGTTGTGTATCTCATGCTGACATAAGCATTGGTCATTTTTCTACTGGAGTGAGTTCTGCCAAATCCTCTGCATCTTCATCGTTATCAGACTCTCCCAGCACTTTCTGAGTTTCCTCGTTTATCAAGGAAGCATTCTGTTCCCCTTTACTTAAAGGGGATACGGCTTCAGCCGAAGGGATTTCTTCTCATTCATTTAATCCCTCTGCTTCACCATTCATTAGCTCTGGGGCTGTATCAACGTTTGTGTTAGAAGCTCCCTTATCAAAGGATAGTTCTTCTATCTTTGAAATTTGCTCTACATCAGTAGTAGAATTTCCCTCCTCCGATAAGACATCAACTCATTGTTGACTTTCAGAATTGCTGTCTGTTTGAGGAAATTCTCGCTCTGCAACTGCATAACTCAAAGGAGATAAAAAATTTGACCCCAAAAATCCAATTAACGCAACCAGATTTAGGGCCTTCCTAGTCTTTTTCATTTTTTATTAAAAAATGTATGTAAAAAGATACAATTATTTGTTTATACTTTTATCAACTCATATATCAAAAATTTTTTGAGGTTTTCAGCATTTTAATTTGACATTTATATAGGTTATTACTAATTATTACTTGAATATCATTATAAAATATCTAACTCTAAAATTAGAGTTTTATTTAATTCAAAATTCTTATGAATTTCCCATCTCGACGACCACGAAAAAAGACACAAAAATCCAAAAGAAAAATTTTAGTAATTTCATGATGATGAGCACGCTGAACTTATGCACTCTGAATTATGAAAGCTCTAGAAGAATGTGGAATAAAATCTGAAATTGATGCAATATACGGGGTAAGTATCTGAGCTATTGTGTGAGCAGCTTGGGCAAACGGAATGAAGGCTGAAGAAATTCTTGAATCGCTGACTAATCTTTCTGTAAGAGATTTTTATTGAAGAGATATACTCAGCAAATCGTGAGGTTTTGTCTCAAATAAAAAAATAAAGTCATTACTTGATGAATATTTGCCCAAAAGTTTTGAAGAACTCGAAATTCCATTTTATGCATGAAGTGTAGACACAAATAACGCTGAATACAAATTATTTCATGAATGAGATTTACGTAAAGTTGTACTATGAAGTATGTCTATTCCTGGGATTTTTCCACCCGTAAAATATGATAAGTATTCTCTGGTAGATTGAGGTGTGTTAAATAATTTTCCAGTAGACATAGCTAGACAGGATTACCCGAACCATGAAATCATCTGAATTGCCCTTAATAAATTCCAAACTAATCAAAAGATTAAGACAGCATTTGACAATCTTTTGGTGAATTTTGAAGTTATGATGCGTTCTAAATTACTTGAAAATACGAAATTTGTAGACTATCTATTCTATAGAGAGTTACCTATCCAGATTTTATCTTTAAGTAAAAAGCAAATGCACGAAGCATTTGCTCTATGATATGAAGATTGAATAGAAATGTTTAAGAAAGATTAAAAAAACCGTCATTTTGAGCACAGCGAAGAATCTTGTGTATTTTATTAGTATTATTTTATTAGATTCTTCGTCGTCATTATATTCCTCCTCAGAATGACATAATTAAATAGCTTTCACTGATTCATCCTTTCACTGCGCCATCATATCAGAACCACCTCATCTTAAATTATATTTTTTTGCTAGTTCCTTCGCTGACACTGAACCATCAGTAATTATCACATAATTTCATTCATCTGTATATAACAGAAGTGATTTTTCTGATTGGAATATTTCTTTTACAATTCAAGTCAATGCTTTGAAATTTGTACCAATTGGTAATTGAATAATTTTTGAAAAATCTGAATTTGAACGACTCTGAGCTGACTGTAAAGTAGCACGAATGGATGCAGTTTCTAGTGATTCTACACGTTGCTGTAATTCAGAATTTTCTTTAGCATATTTTGATATTTTTTCATTGATTTGTGCATAAGATTTCACATCTAATGTTTTGGACGCTCAATCTAAAATTTCTTCATAATTATGTAATTTTTCTATTACTTTTGGTCATGTATATGCCGTAATTCTCTTAATTCATGAAGCTACTGCCTCCTGCGAAATGATAGTAAATGCTCAAATATCTCTCGTATTACTCACATGAGTTCATCCACAAAGTTCTACTGAAATATTTTTATCCCCATCGTGAACGCGAATCACACGAACTTCATCTCCATATTTTTCTTCAAAAAATGCTTTAGCTCACAGTTTTACTCATTCTTCAAAACTTGTTTCAATCAAATCTACAGGAAATGCTTTGAAAATAGTCTGATTTACATTATTTTCTATATCACGAATTTGCTCTGGAGTAAGCAAATTATTAGCATAAAAATCAAATCTCAACAAATCTGAATCAACCAATGATCCAGCCTGTTTTGTATTTGGAAAAATCTTAGCAAGTTCTGCATGCAAAAGATGAGTAGCCGTATGAGCTCTCATTTTAGCATATCTCTGATCCATATCTATCGAAAGTTTCATTCTTTTTATCTCGACTTATCTAAATTATTGATTTACCTGGATTGAATCTCATAAATCTCCTTGTCTTACAAGCTCTGTTTCTCCATTTTCAAGCTGAACTTCTACCATTTGATTCATTTCATCAACTTCTCAATCCTCAGTTATTAAAATTGGAGCAGCTGTATTTTCTGGTTCGTCTGGGTTAACTTCAGGTAAAATTTCTTCAATCTGAACATCTCAGGTAATTTCTATAAGATCTCACGTATCTACGCTATTTTCCTCTCCTGCCTCTTGCTGAGGTGAAAACATATAAACTACATAAACTCAAATTAATGATACAGCCATAAAAATTACACAAATCCATATGACAATCCTAAGTATCAAAGGTTTCTTTGTCCTCATAACATAAAATTAATTAAATAAAAAATCTGAAATTAATTGTATTTTTACTTTATTTTTTTTCAAGAGATTTATAACATTATATCTACTATAATAAAAGAGGTCTAACTACAAGCAGACCTCTCTAATTTCTAGTCATACTCCAGTTCTCTCAAAAGAACTAGCGCAAAGGATATCGACACCGTCAGGAATCCGGCGAAGCAACTCGACATAACATACGATGGAATCGCACTATACCAAATGGAGATCAAAAGTAAGATACCAAAGATCACCATTAATACAATAGAGATTACTCCTGAAACCAAGAATATGGAAGAACGATCTTCATCATAATCCCCATCATTCCTGGTATTCTCTTTAGTCCCAGTGCAGTAACGATGAACCAGTATCAAAACTGCACACAAGATAAGGACTACCAGACTCCAAGCATTCGGTATCTCATCAAAATACCAAATGATACTGTTTGCCGCACCGCAGCAAACCAGTCCCAACCAAATAAATACAACCATATGCTAGAAAATTTATGTTTCTACAATTTACATAAAAATTCATTCAAGTCAAGATATATTTTTTTTTAGTGTCACTTAAACACTACTCCAAATGTAGCACAAATAACATATAAATCCATCGCTAACGACCAATTCTGGATATAATACAAATCTAGTCTAGCCTCCTCTGAGAATGGTAGATTATCCCTACCAAAAACCTGAGCATATCATGTAATTCATGGTTTAATACTAAGTACTCTTCTCTCCCATTGTTCGTATTGTTCCACTTCCTTTGGTAAATGTGGACGTGGTCAAACTAACGACATGCTTCACCATAAAACTTGGAATAACTGTGGCAACTCGTCAAGTGAACTTTTACGCAAAAATTTTCAAACTTTTGTCACGCGTGGATCATCTTTAATCTTTGGTAAAACTCATTTACGATTGTTAGCGTCTGAAGCTATCAATTTTGCATACAATTCATCAGCTTTTTTTCATCCATATCATACACACATCTCCGTTTTCATGGTACGGAACTTGTAAAACGTGAACAATTTTCATCATTTTCAGACTCTCTTTGATTTGTAAATAGCTGGTCATTTTGAGTCAATTTTAATAATAATAGCGATAATTATCATTGGAATAGCAAATACTATCAAAGCAATCGTAGCCATAATAAGGTCAAATATTCTTTTCCATACCAATGACCATCAATCAAGCTGTGAATGTGTATATTCCATCGCAACAATTGATCAGATTTTTTCTGGTTTATAAACTACATCCTCAAGAAAAAATCCTTCACTCACATGGAAAAATCTCGTATCATAAAATCTGATTTTTTCAAATATTTTCTGTAAAACTTCTTGTTTCACATTTCAAACTACGACTGCAATTGAATATTCTGACAAATCTACCGAATCAACATCATCACTAACAATCGCTTCTGTTGGAAATGAAAAATTTCATTTCAATTTATCCAGTAATTCTGATGACTTATTCAAATTATCAGATATGATAAGGACTTTATTTCAACTTTTTTTCTGTAACTTATAATCTAAACGGTACCAAATCTGATCAAAGAAAAATAAAATTACATATGCAAGAATAGCTGAGATTAAAATGATATACCTAGAAATTCAGAAATTGAATATGAATCACTGACCAAAATATGAAATAAATGCACTTGTAATAAACCGATAAACTCGGACTTTCGATAGTTTCTGAATATAACTTCACGTTTGTTTATTCAATTCATATAAATTTTTTATCAATCAAATTACCACAAATGCTCAAGCTGAAAGTAAAGAGAATATTAACAGTTCATGCCTATTAATTCGTGGAGTTTCATGAAATATTTTTCACATAATATCTCACCATAATCTAGATTTATATGCTATTCGAAATACTGCTAAAATTATTAGAAAATGTAGGACTGGTCTACATAAACGAAAGATTTTTAGTCGTCTTGAATTCATAAATTAATTTTATGAAATAAATCTATTTTTAGTATTCAAAAAAGTATCACTTTTTCAAGTTCAGATTTTTATTTTATTTTCCTAAGCTCTCGCATAAAAATAGCTGTACTCTGACCAACATTCATAGATTCCTTGATTCATTGCATAGGAATTTCTACTACCCCATCCACTTCTTTCAAAGTCTTTTCCATTACCCCCTCCACTTCATTCCCAAAAATTACAGCGATTCAATTATCAGATTTACAAACATATTCTCAAAGTGGAACCGAATTTTCTGTCAATTCTGCTGCTATAATTTCAAGTCACATCCCCCTAACTTCTTTTATCGCATCAATTGTAAAATCAAACTGCTTAAGTCAGACTGTATTTTCTGCTCAAAGTGAAGTTTTACAAATCTTTGGATTATCTAACGGTGATGGAGTATATCATACAATTCGAACTTCTCGTCAGAGTGAATCAGCTGTACGAATTATATTTCAGACGTTATAAGCTGAACGAATATTCTCGAGGATTACTATATTATGATACATTTTTGATATTGAATTGAGTTAAAAATAACCATTTATTTATAATCAATAGACACTATAAATCAAAATAATTTTTCATTTGACAACGTGGTATGGATTTCTATATTGAAGATGGAAAAATAATTGTATAAGTTAAAATTTCTTTTCTGCTCGATTTTACAACTATTACTCCCATACATGAAAGTAGCACAATTCCTTCCGTATTTTCCACCACATAAATGAGGGCTTGAAACAGTAGCTGAAGAATTTGCTAAATATTTTGTTGCAGAAGGATGTGGAGACGTGTTAAATGTAATATTTTGAGTATGACAAGAAGAGTGAATAAAAAAATATGAAAAAGACTGATATAAAGTTTTGATTATTCCTGCTTTTGACATTATTCCGAATTATCCAGTTCCTAAATTCTGGACTAAAGACTATTGGAAAGTAATTAAACAAGTAAAGAAACGAAATCCTGATGTCATCCAAACACATACCAGATTTTTCTTAGCTACTTTTATGTGATGATGGTATGCAAGAAGATGGAAGAAAAAGCGAGTACATATAGAACATTGAAGTGATTATATTCAAGTAAGTAGCTGATTTACTAATAAAGTGGCGTATATTTATGATAGAATTATATGAAAGCGAGTATTTAAAAAAGCAAACGTAATTGTCCCAATTTCTAATGCTTGTAAGAGATTTATAGAATGAGAGTTTTGAAGGAAGAAAGATGTTCAAGTGATTTATAGATGACTAGATATTCCAAGTAAATTACCACAAGTTGAAGATCTTCATGAAAAATTTAAAGATAAATTGATTGTCTGATTTATATGAAGATTATATAAATGGAAAAATGTAGAAAGCTTGGTCAAAGCTTATTACGAGATAAGTAAAGAATTGCAGAATAAAATTCAGATTGTAGTAGTATGAGATTGAGAAGATTCAGAATATCTCAAATCATTAGATAAAGAGAATAAAGTATATTTCACATGATGAAAACCATTTCTCGAAGCTTTGGCATATCAAAAGCAATTTGATATTCATATGCATACTTCCAATCCATGAGGATGATTAGCTACAACACTATTACAAGCGATGTATTTTGGTTGTTTAATTGTTGCTACCCCTAATGAATGAGCCGCTGATGTATTAGTAGATTGAGAGAATGCAGTAGTGCTAAAGAATTCAACATTAGAAGAAATAAAGAGATGATTGGAAGAATGAATGGTTCTAATATGAAAGAGTGGAGAATGGATAGAGAAAAATAAAGGAATTATTGAAAATCAGTTCCAATGGGGAAAAAATATTAAGGAATTTTTTAGTATATATGAGAAGTAAACAATGAATAAAAAAAGGATACTTTGATTAATGTATGATATTAAGAGTTTCATAAAGCATAATAATCCCATATCATTAATTAAAAGAAAAATATGGGCAAAAAAATATTATAAAAAGCCTGTAATTGATGAAATAAATATGAAAAGATCAAGTTTTGATATTTATACAGTAGCATTTAATAATGTAGAAGTAATCGATTATCAAATAAGATTATTAAAAAAATATTTAAAAGATGAACATTTTCATATTATAGCTGATAATTCAAATGATAAAGAAAAATCTAAAAAAATAAAAAAACTTTGTATAAAATATGAAGTATGATATATTAAATTACCCGAAAATGTTTTATTCTGCTCTCTTTCACATTGAGTTGCATTAAATTATCTGTATAGAAACTATATAAAAAAGAGAAAGACAGAGTATTTCTGATTCTTAGATCATGATATTTTCCCAATAAAAGATACATCTATATTAGACCATTTTTGAAATCAAGATTTTTATGGATATCTAGTAGATAAACATAGAAGATGATATATATATGGGAAACAACGAATGCTACGACCTTGATTTTCGTTTTATAAATACTGAATCTTTAAAAAATTCAATTTTTTTACTGCAAAATGATTTTTGCCAAAACCTTATGCATTAGATACATGATGATGAAATCGAAGGCTAATTTTTAAGAATTATAATAAGAATAAAATTAAATTTGCTGAAAGAAAACTCATATGAATAGATAAGAATTGAATAGAAAGAGAAACTTCGTATTCGATTATTATTGATGGTAAGCTTGTTGAGCATAATTTTGTCGAAATTTATGAACTTGTGCAGAATTGAGAATGGATTCATAGATGATGAACATTTTGTAATTATAATGACAAAAATGAAGTAGCAAAATTAAATAATGAAGTTGTCAATTTTTTAAACAGATTAGATAAGTATTTATAATTTAGTACAAAATATATGGAGCAGCTAAAAACTTCAGTAATTATACCAACACTAAATCGTAAATCCGATTTAGAAAAAACTTTAGCTAACATTTCTAAGTGCAATATATTACCATCTGAAATAATTATAATCGATCAATCTGATAATGATGAAACAAAATCACTCTGCGATAATTTAAAAAAAATTAATATAAGATATTTTTATACAGATATTAAATCTTCAGCATTAGCTAGGAATATTTGAATTGATAATCTTGACAAAAAAACAGATTTAGTACTTTTTTTGGATGATGATGTACTACTAGAAAAAAATTTCTTTGAAGAATTGGAAAAGTTTTTTTTGGAGAACAAAAATGCAAAATGATGAGTTGCAAATATAAGTAATATTGCTAGACAAATAAGTTTTTCAAAGAAAGTATGATTATTCTTACTGAGTTGAAAATGGGGACAAACAGATTTTTATGTGACGAAATGATGATTTAATGCTATGCCATTTATTAATCCAAACAATGTAAAAAATATTGAATGGGCTCCATGATGCGGAATGTTTTTTAGAAAATGTGTATTTGATGAATGATTTAGATTTGAGAAGAATTTTATGAAATACAGTTTAATGGAAGATTGTTTCTTGAGTTATTGAATCCAAGAAAAATATCCAAATTCATTATTTTTTATACCTAGTATAAAAATGATACACTGTGAATCTCCAGCATCAAGGATTGCGAACAAACAAAGAATCTATCAAAACATAATACATAGATACTATTTTGTGAAAAAATTCAGAAAAAGTATTGTTGCATATTTGTGGACTATGTTTATATTTTCATTATCAGATTTTATGCAATATGGAACATTTAAAGTTTTCTGATGGTATCATAAGTGATTGAAATATGTAAGAAAAAACAGAAACAAAATTTGAGACGAAGATTTTAATTTTAATAAATTTATTTTTTGATAAATTTTTTATTTATTAATAATAAAAAAAATGACATCAAAATTAATTGAAAAATACAAGAATCATCCAATCGTAATATGGTGATTCCCCATGGAATGTTCTCATTCTCATAAACGGATACATTATAGATTTTACCATACTTTTAAAAAATTATGATTTGATGCACAATGGTTAGCAAACACTAAAGAAAATGTTTCTAAAGTTAAAAAGGACTCAATAATAATTACATTCATGTGAGAATATTCACATTTAATGGAAAATTACGATAAATCATGGATTATGTTTTGTCACCATGTTGACAGGAATGATTACAAAAAATATTCCATGGAATCTAAAAATATCTACCTTTTCAATTGTGTAAGATTCAACCGCATGAAATTTACCGAAAAGAAGATTTGACAATATATAACAGAATGGAATGATCCAGTTATGTCCACTGAAGATTATTTATTTGAGGAAAGACAAATTCAATTATTCTGGTGATGCGAGTTACTTCCTGATGAAATGAAATGGCAACCATATCATTATAATAGTACTAAAGATGTTGTTTTTTGTGGTTCTTGGTGGAGTAATAATTTCATGCAACTAGAAAAATTGAGATGGTACTGTATTACTCATGGTTTAAAATACCATCAATATGGTAAACATTTTATTCTACGTGAACCTTTATTTCATCACAAATATCTTTCATATGATGAGTTAACCAAAAAGACAAGGGAAGCCTACATAGCTCCTGCAGTTCAATGAGTACAAGCTGATGATTGATATATATCTGATAGAATATTTATTAATATGTCTTTAAGTGTGCTTGCTGTATCAAATAATCCGTGGGTTTATCGTTTATTTGATGAAGATGAGATTATTTGTGATAGAAAAATCTGAAAAATGATGGAAAAAGCCGAAAAAGTAATTAAGGACAGAAAAGTTGATGAATATACCCAAAAAGCATTTAAAAAAGTAAAAGAAAAATATACATATATTAATACAATAGAATCTCTATTTTCTGCATTATAAATGAAAAAATCTTGATTAATAATAATCGAAAGGTTTTATCTAAATTTTATGATAGTAACATTTTAATTTATATCATTATACACGTCATCCCAATCTATTAACGGGGCGATATCTTCACTTTCTAAGTGTGTACAAACTGATGGAACTGGAATATACAACTTATATTTTTTTCAGAACAAAATATGTTTCCATCAGTATAACCACGCCATTCATAAAGCAACAGACTCTCCTGGAAAGTTTTTTAACAATCTTTGACTTAATTTAAGTTTTTTATTGTTAGGCACCCATAGTTTATCTCTATAATCTACGTCAAAAAACCTATATGCATTTATTTTTGTTAACATTAGCCACATAGGATAATCACAACATCATTTTGTATACTTCAAGAAAGCATCTTTAGTATTTTTTAAAGTTGTTTTTGTCGTCATAAATGTACAACATGTATTTACTTCTGTTTTCCGAATTCTATTTTTTGTAACTACAAAATCTTTTTTATATTTATGAAAATATCTTCTATAGTATCAAGGATGATCAAATAGCGATATAAAATCAGCTTTTTTATTTTTTAATAATTCAATTCCTTCTTTTCGTCAAACATTATCATAAACATTATACAAATAATCATCTTCTGCAAAATAAACAATTTCACTATCATTTTGATTTAATAATATCTCAATTTGTTTTCCATAAGTTCAGTTATTTCATATATGATCTGTATATATGTATTCATAGTCACATTTTCATAAAGATTGGATTATCTTATCTTTCCATTCATCAGGAATTCAATCAGCAATAATAAAAAACTTTGGATTCAGTACTCACAAACATTGAATCATTGATTTTAATCATCAAATTATCATACCTAGCTTGTCGGTACTTCGATATTTAGGAGTTTTACTAATTCAAGGGTAACACCTATATGCTATTGCTATATCATATTTCATTAAAATAAACTACTTTTAAATAAAAATAATATTTGAATAAATCTTCTTAAACATATAATTGTTTTTTCTAACTAACCCCCCAAAAAGGATACTTTTTTCATCATAAAACACATACTACAATATTCCTATACTCTTCTGTCAAAGACTTTGAATCTTTAAATGTCTACTATGCGTTCTGCATTAACAATTTTCATCATATTATAAAGTGTCACTCACTTTATTATATCTCTTTTTACAGAAAAACCTAACTGCTGTTGTAGTAACTGATTCCTAAAATATTCGATAGTTTTTTCTATTCCATCTTCTAATTTTATACTAGGTTCCCATCATAACATTTCCTTGGCTAACTTATTATTAGCCCTTCTTTGCTTAGGATCATCACTAGGTAAATCTTCATATATTATTTTACTTGTACATCATGGGATTAGCTCTATTACTTTTTCTGCTAATTCCTTTATCGTAAATTCATATTCTGTTCAAATATTTACTGGTCATATAAATCATTTATCGTTATTCATCATTAATGTCATACCTCTTATTAAGTCATCCACATACTGAAAAGATCTAGTCTGACTACCATCTCAATAAATTGTAATATCTTTATTCTGAAGTGCCTGCATGATAAAATTACTTACCACACGTCAATCAGCAGGATGCATATTTGGTCAATATGTATTAAATATCCTAATAATTCTAATATCTACTCAATATTGTCTGTGATAATCCATAAATAACGTCTCAGCTGCTCTTTTTCATTCATCATAACATGATCTAATTCAATTAATATTCACATTTCATCGATAAGTTTCAGGTTGTGGATGCACAGTAGGATCTCCATATACTTCCGAAGTTGAAGACTGTAAAATTCTTGCCTTTACCTTTAAAGCCAATTCAAGCATATTGATTGCTCACAATAATGAAGTTTTTATCGTTTCAACCGGATTTTTTTGATAATGTATTGGTGATGCTGGACAAGCTAAATTATAAATTTCATCCACCTGAGCCCAAAAAGGCTGAGTAACATCATGAAGTACAAAAGTAAAAGCTGGATTGGAAACTAAATTTTCAATATTCTTTTTATTTCACGTAAAAAGATTATCTAGACAAATAACTTCATTTCATTCATCAAGTAACTTTTTACAAAGGTGCGATCAAATAAATCATGCTCATCATGTAACTAAAATTTTTTTCATAATTTCAAATATAATAATATAAAATTATCTACTAATTCATGCTTTTTTGTTATAAAGTTTTGCAAAATAATCATAAATTTTATTGAGATGTATTTTGTATAAAAAATTTTTTATCAATGTTATGGGAGAACTCCATAATAACAAGCTCTTTATAAAAAAGCACTTACAATTAAATGATACTTTATAATTTCTTACAAGAAAAAAATAAAGTTGACATAAATCTTTACGAATTTTATTATTCATGTGCCATGATGTATTTCATTGTGTGAACTCTATCAATCTAGGTTCTTTTATAACGGCTATATTTCATTCCTTCATATCAGAGTAAGATATTAATGAAAAATTAAAATATTGACCACTCAAATCATCCTTTTTAAATCATCTTTTTAGTAATTTTTCATAAGCATCAAAAAAATATTTTTTATTTATGCAAAATACAGATATAAAAGTAAAACACACATCAATAAAGCTAAATTCATTCTTTAATGATCAAAAATAATAAGATAATTCGCTAAATCAATTAAAAAAGTACTTTTCCATCCTTGTATTTAAATCTTTTGCATCTGCATTTATACGTCCTGAAAGGATTAGTTTTAAGTTTTCTTTCATCTCAATCACTGATATCATTTCAGATAATGCTCAATGATACATAGAATCATCACTTCCTATTAACCACAAATATTTTCCTGTTCCTAAACTGAGTACCTCCAAGAATGCGGGTCACAATCCAATCCTAACTGAATTTCTGTAATACTTAATTTTATTTCAGTATCTTTTAATATATTCCTTAACCATAGATTCTGTATTATCCGAGCTAGGCCCATCATCTACTACTATTTCTACATCATCCGTATCTAAAAATTCCTTTTGACATACAATACTATCTAGAAGTCTTTTAAGATACTTCTCTCTATTGTATGTAGGAATACATATTGATAGTAATGGTCCTTTCTTTCCCATTATATTTTATTTAGTTGCTAAAAAATTATTATACATTAATTGTAATCATTCTCTCAAATTTGTTTTAGCACTCCATCAAAGTGATTTTGCTAAACTATTATCCAATTTTCTTCTTAACCTTCACTCAGGTTTCGTAGTATCAAATATAATATTTCAATCAAATCAAACAATGTGTTTTATGAGGTATGCTAAGTCATGTATTGATATTTCATCTTCGGTTCAAACGTTAATAAATAATTTTCAATTAGTTCAATTGTTTAAAAAATATAAACAGGCATCCGCCACATCATCAGCAAATATAAATTCCCTTAATGCATTTCATGTTCATCGTACAGAGATTTTTTTATCTCAATTTATTTTCGCATTATAAAACCTGTTTATCAGTGATCATATAACATGTGCTTTTGTTCATTCAAAATGATCTCATATTCAATAAATATTAGTTGGAACAAGTGTAAAATAATTTTTATTATATTCTTTATTTATTTTTTCACATAATTTAATTCACAATATTTTTGATAATCAATAAGATTCATGTAGTGGATCTAAATTTCAATTTAATAAAGAAGTCTCACTTATGGGTTGCTCACATTCTAATGGATATATTGTACTACTTGCTAAAAATACTAAATCATTCGCTCAATACCTATTTGCCGAATTTATTACATTACACTCTATTTGAATATTTTCATACAACATTTCGTATGGATATTGTGAATTTATAGCTACTCATCAAACTTTTGCTGCACACAATATTACCACATCAGGTTTTTCTTTTGAAAAAAAATCATTCACATCGTTTTGATTTAACAAATCTAATTCAGAATGAGATCTTAGTAACAAATTGTTATATCATTCTGATTCCAATAATCTCAATACCGCACTCCCTACAAGTCATTTATGTCATGCAACATATATTTTTGAATCTCTATTAATCATCTAATATTTTATTTTTTTAATAAAGAACATAATAATTCTATTTCTTCAGTCGTATATTCTGGACTATTTCAAAAATAAAATCAATTATTATGAATATATTTTGCATTAGTCTCTTTGTTTGATTCTCAATATATATTTCTCCAAAAAATTGATTGGGTTAAATCTCATCATACAATTGGTCTTACTTCTACTCACGCATCACTAAATTTCTGTAAGTATCTTTCAAATATTTCTTTAGATTTACAAATTAAAGGCACAGAAAAATCTGAAACTATATCAATATGATTGTATTTTAATTGATAAAAATCATCATTTGAATTTAATATTTCTGCAAATTTTTTGAAATTACTTTGTCTTTTCTCTACTATTTCATCTAAATATTCAACCTGCTGACTACCAATAAATCAGCTAATATCATTTGGTCTTAAATTATATCACAAAGTATAGAATGTATATTTTGCATAAAATGGATCTAATTCATATTTTTTTCTTACTTTAGATTGAAATTCTGCGTCTAGATTTCTATCCCATCAGTGAGCTCTTACCATATGAAGCATAATATACAGCTCTTCATTATCTGTACACACCATTCATCATTCTATCGTTGACATATGATGTCACACATAAGTAGAGAATGTTGATGCAAAAGAATAATTTCATAATTTCTTTCATTTATAAACCGTTCACATAGATTCACAATTATCTTCTAGTAACAAAATATCATTTTCATCACAATATTTTTCTATTTCATCTATATTATCACAAAATCACAATAAATTAGTTATAAATAAAACTCTAATATTATTATTTTCTATTGATTTCTTAAATGTTTTTAAAGATACATTTAATGTAGATAGTTCAACATCAACAGGGATTGGATTTAGTCATAATTCAATAATCGGCATTACATTTGTCGCCCATGTTAATGATGAAAATGCGACATTATCTCATTGCTTAATAGTTGAGATATTTAATAATGATTGTAACAAAGCAAGATTAGCAGAACTTCAACTATTAAAGAATACACAATATTTTCTTCATTGCCATTCTGCATATTTTTTTTCAAATAATTTACAATATTTTCAAAAACTTAATTGTTGAGAATCTTTAATAAATTCACAGAGTTTTTCTTTTTCTTCTTGCTCATTATAAAACGAAGATTTAATTAATTTAATTGCCATTATAAAATATTTAAATTTAAAAGATCTTTTATTCTAAGTTTTACTCTATCGTGTAAGCTATTATCATTAATTTCAAAGAATCTAAATTCATTATGTTGTGAATCATTTGGCTTAAAACTATTTATTTCATTATCTTCTAATAAATATACATATGTTATTGTTATATTTTGTAGAGCTACTCATTCATAGATTGATTCCTCAAAAAAGTCATCATAAATATTAAGAAATATCAAACGATTTACATCCACACCATATCACAATTCTTCTTCCATTTTTCTTATAATTGCTTGTTTTATTGTCTCTCCCTTCTCTATTCTTCCACCCGGAAAATAATACACTCATTTCAATGGCCTATTTCCCCTTAATCATAGTAGAATTTCCCTTTTATCTCTTATGAACAATACATCGACAGTAGGTATAATGGAATATTCCATTATGTCTTTATACAACTTATCATTAAGAAACATACTTTAATCTTCATATTGTGTTAAAATTTCATATCAGTGTTGTTTCAAAATTTCATCCTTTTTAAAATTCTCTAAATCTGACTTGACCATTTCTTTACAAAGTTCTCTAACCGTATATTTAGGTTGCCATCATAACACAGTTTTTGCTTTAGTGGCATCTCAAAGTAAGTAATTTACTTCAGCTGGTCTAAAATATTGTGGATCAACTTCAACTAAACATTTTCAAGTTTCAATATCATATCATTTTTCATCTATTCCTGTTCATTTTCGTTCCAATTTTATTCATGCTTCCTCAAAGCTTCGATTAACAAAATCTCTTACTGTATTAGAAACTCATGTAGCGATAACAAAGTCATCTGGTTTATCTTGTTGTAACATCAACCACATAGCTTCCACATAATCTTTTGCATGTCACCAATCTCTCTTAGCATCCAAATTTCATAGATATAACTTTTCTTGTAATCATAGTTTGATTCTAGCAACTGCCATTGTAATTTTTCTTGTTACAAAATTCTCTCACCTACGTGGTGATTCATGATTAAATAAAATTCAATTACTACAAAACATTCAATAGCTTTCTTTGTAATTTCTTGCGATCCACATTGCATATATCTTTGCACATCCATATGGACTTCTTGGATGCATCGGAGAATTTTCATTATATCAAGCTTCTGGTCTATTATAATCCATTCAACCAAATAATTCTGAAGTAGATGCTTGATAAAATTTACAAGTTTTTTCTAATCATGCATTTCTGACTCATTCAAGAATTCTTAGTGTTCAAAGTCAATCATTATTTCAAGTATATTCTGGCATTAAAAAACTAATATGCACATGTGATTGTGCTGCTAAATTATATATTTCATCTGGTTTTATATCATTAATCAGTGTTGTTATATTTAAAGAATCCGTCATATCTCCATAATGAAGTATGAATTTTCTATCTTTCTCGTGACGATCTTGTAAAAGATGATCAATTCTATCAGTATTAAAAATAGAAACTCTTCTTTTTAATCAGTGAACTTCATATCATTTTTCTAAGAGCAATTCGGCAAGATACGATCAATCTTGTCATGTTACTCATGTTATTAATGCTTTCTTCATTCCATTGAAACAAAAAACTAAAGACAGACAAATCTTTAATTATTAATTATTTAGACTCGGTCTGTATAATGATTTGGCAATATCACTATACAGAGACTTGGATGAATTGCAATATTAAATTTTATAATTTAACAACTTTTAGATGTTTTCTTTCGACTAGAAGTTCACTTTTTATCTCACGGACAAGCACATCGACCATCAGAGCTCCTATAAACAGTTCATGGATATTTATAATTACATTGAATATCTTCTAAAGACAAAAAATTACTCGTTATATTTTTAGAACAACCATAAATACTACTCCATGACGATGTTCATTTTTTATCTCAAGGACAGGCACACCAATCATCAGAATACCTATAAACTGTACCTGGATATTTTTTATTGCACTTTTGATCATTTGTTAAATAACTTGTGACACTATAATAACTAGAACTAGAAATTCAACAAGTACATGATGGACTATAGGTTCAATCATTACAAACATATCTTCCATTTGATGCACAATAAGCGACTCATCAGTGCCAGCTACAACATCACCTTTTTGCGAACGAAAAAGATGGAATAAAAAAGACCAATAACACAACAAACAGTAGAAAATTTTTCATATTTATAAAATATCAACATAAATTGATAGTATATATAAATATTTAACAAAAAAAGTCAATAATTCATCATTTAATTGCTACTCAATTATTTCTTTCTGTTTTATCTTTCACTTTACTTTTTAAAGTAAAAGAATATTATCACATCGTTTCAGATATAATTTTAAACATAAATTAACAATGACCAACCTTGAAAAAATAGATAAAGAATTAATCGATGCAAAATTTTATGAACTACATAATGTTATGGGTAAAAAATGGAACTTGCTCATACTCATAGCAATTTATGAAGATATCCATACATTTTCTTGAATAATGAAAGCTATTCCAAGAATAAATACAAGTATTCTAACCAAAAGACTGAATGAATTAGTAAATAAATGATTCCTTACAAAAACAGCAAAGAATGGATACAATTTAAGTGAAAAATGAAGCTTATTAATGGACTGATTAAAATCACTAAGAGAGCGACTATTAGAAACAGGTAGAAATAAATGGATAGAAAAATATAGGAAAATTAATTAAAATTTATTTTACAATTATACACATCATGAAAAAGGAAAATTTCTTTAGAAGACACCGAATTGCACTGACTGTAATCGCTTTAATAATTGGATATGTACTATATCAATGGCAACCTTGGGTAGATAAGTCTCCAAAGACTAAAGTTTTTTATG
>CAMJDC010000013.1 GCA_946404285.1 uncultured bacterium
TTATTTTCACATGAAAGGAAATCAAAGAATTATTGTCCAAAACCACAAAAAAAGACTGAACAAAATCAGATTATCTCAAGATTTTGATAGATAGGAGACCATATTGGTCATTGAGTGGAAGGAAAAATTGCTGCGATGTTACATGATATCTGTGTGTGAAAAGATTAGAGTGGTTGAAAAGTAATTATCTGGATTAAATACAAAGAAAAGCTGTCCGAAAGGGTAGTTTTTTAATTTGAAAATAGTTATAAAACTGTAAAAACCTTAAAATGTCCGAACAAATCGTACAGTTGAAAATAAATCGGTTACAAAATGTAATCAGTTGAAAGTGTTCAGATTTGTTATTTTAATATTACCGCATGAAAAATTTTCCAAAAAGAAACGAATAATTCTGATTTTGTAGAAGTGGTAGAATAAAAAAAGTTTACGATAAATAGAAAATTTATGAATTTTTACAACTAGCAATTAAATTACGTATATTCGTAAGTAATCCCATTTTTGTTTTATTATCCATCTTTCTTAGTTTTGGTGATTGTGGATTATTTTTTTTGAGAAAATCTTCAAAATCTGAATCAATAAGTGGTCAATATTTAAAACTAGGTGAAATAAATATACTAACGCCTTTGTCTACATATTCAACAAATTTAAAAGCAATTTCCATCTCATTTCATGAATCATCCGTAAAGATTATTTCGATAGCATCTTTTTTATTTGCTTTGATAACGCTAAGTCCCGATTCTTTGCTGTTTTTTTTAACTTTATCTATCAGTTTTTTAAAATCTTTCACTGATATTGCAGATACAGACATTGTTATTTCATTTTCCAATTTGTGTATTTCTTCTTTTTCTAACTCTTCATTATGTTTATTAAGGATTGGAAGTAAATAATCCTGCACACCCTTAGGCATAGGATTCGACTTAAAATAATCCTTAACATTATCTGGCAAATTATTAGGATATTTAGTATCTTTAGTATCTTCTTTCATTGATTTTATGTAAATAATAAATTTTATATCATCATTATACATAAATTTTATTAATTTGTCAACTATTTCAAATAAAAAAGATAAAGTGGAGAAGATAAGGGTTAAAATAGAAAACAAAGAGCTGTTTGAAATTCAGCTTTTTTAAATGTTAAAATTTGATTTTTGGTGGCGATTATATATAATTAAAGCATGAACATTTCATGTTTTTATCGTTAAATAATTTATGGGATATTCTGAATCTGATACTAGAGTTAAACTTATAGATCCTGCACTACATGAGCAGGGACGAAATGAATCTCAAATAGAAAGAGAATACTCTTTTACTGATGGAAGAATTTTACCAGGAGGGAAAAGATGAACTCCGAAATATGTAGATTACTTGTTGAAAGATTATGGACTAAATTTAGCGATAGTTGAAGCGAAAAAAGAAGATTTACCACCAACGGAATGATTGGAACAAGTAAAATGATATGGAAAAAGTTTAGGAGTGAGATGGGTTTATACTTCAAACGGACATGAAATTTATGAACGAGATATGAACGAATGAACCTGAAAATATATAGATAAATATCCAACTCCTTCAGAATTATATGAAAGATATACTGATGAATCAGCTACATTAAGGCAGCAAATTTTGGGAATTCCTTATTATCAAGATAGTAATAAAAGACCTCGTTATTATCAGGATTTGGCGATTCAGAGAGTTTTGAGTGCGATTGCGAAATGAAGACAGAGAATTTTACTAACTATGGCGACAGGAACTTGAAAAACTTATGTAGCATTCCAGATTGTATATAAATTGCTTCAAGCAAAATGGAATAAAGAATGAGCAAATCGTAGACCTCGTATTCTATTCTTAGCAGATAGAAATGTTTTGATAAAACAGGCAATCAATACATTCAATCCGATAGAAAAAGACTGTAAATGGATTAGAGGAGTGGAAATTAAGAAAGCATTATGACAAGTACCAACAAATGGAAATGTTTTCTTTGCGATATATCAAGCGATTATTTCATGAAGTGATGAAGATGCCGAAAGTGAAATAACGGAAGAAACTTGATTCACAGAATATTACAAACAATATGACCCAGATTTTTTTGATTTGGTTATTATAGATGAATGTCATAGATGATGAGCAAAACAAGATGGAAACCGATGAGAAATCTTGAAATATTTCAGTAGTGCAGTTCAACTATGAATGACAGCTACTCCAAAAAGACAAGATAACAACAATACTTACCGATATTTTGGAAATCCAGTTTATGAATATTCTCTCAAAGAATGAATCAACGACTGATTCTTAAGCCCTTATAAAGTCAAAAGAATTAGAACGAATTTAGATGAACTTGTAATTGATAGCGATGTAACAGTCGTAAGATGAGAAGCAAAAAAAGAGTTTTATAAATTAGAAGATTTTGATAGAGAAATCGTAGTTCCAGAAAGGAGAAAATTAGTAGCACAAGAGATATTAAAGCAGATTCATAAAGATGATAAAACTATCGTTTTCTGTGTGGACCAAGAACATGCAGCATGAATGAGAGATGCAATCAATGAATTTAAAGAAGTGAAAGATAATGATTACTGTGTCAGAATTACCAGCAATGAATGAGAAATCTGAAGAATGTATTTAGAGAGATTTCAAGATAATGATAAAACGATTCCAACTATCGTTACTTCTTCTCAAATGCTAACTACTTGAGTAGATGCGAGAAATGTGAGAAATATCGTGCTTTGTCGTAATATCACAAGTATGACAGAATTCAAACAGATTATCGGAAGATGAACCAGAGTTTTTGATGGAAAAGATTATTTCACGATTATAGACTTTACTTGAGCTTCAGAATTATTTTATGATGAAGATTGGGATGGACCAAACATGGATGAAGAAGTAGATGAAGGTCAATGATGATACGATGAAGAAGGTCAGACTGATAAACCTACTAAACCTAGTGGTTGAAAGAGTGATGATGAAAGTGAATGAGTTAAACCAAAATTGGTAGTCAGACTGAATAATGCTAGAGAATTAAAAATTATAGATGTAGATGTGAGATATATTGACTGAACAGGAAAGCCAATGGGTTCTAAAGAATATTTGGAAATGTTGGTAGGAAAATTACCAGAACTTTATGCAGATGAAAATCAACTCAGAGAATTGCGGTCAGACCCTAAAACGAGAGAAGATTTACTTAAAGAATTAGAAAAAATCTGATTGGATAAAGAACATTTTGAAGTTTTGAAAAGAATGTTTAGTGCACCAGATTCAGACCTTTTTGATATTTTGACACACCTTTCATTTGGTGAAGAAATGAAAACCAAAGAAGAAAGAGCTCAACATGTATTGGGACAATGAACAGTGGAATCTATTCAGAATTTAACAGCGAGAAATTTCGTAGAATATTTGCTTCGTTATTATGCAGAGCATGGAAGTACAGAGATAGTTCAGTCAAAATTATGAGATTTGATAAAGTTATTCTCAAAGAACAAGCGAAGTATAATAGATTTCACAAAAGCATTATGAGGACCAGAAGCATTAACAGAGATGTGGAAAAATGTTCAAGGGGAGTTGTTTAAGATTTAAATTGTTAAGATAAAAAATAATGGAATATCCAAGATGATCAGAATGGAGAAAATGGGATTTGCATTTACATACAGCAAGTTCTTACGATTATAAATATAAATGAGAAGATAGTGATAAACTATTAATAGAAGCTCTTAGAAATAATTTTATTTCAGCTGTTGCAATAACAGATCATTTTTTAGTATCAAAAGATAGAATTGAAAATTTAAGAAGTTTAGCACCAGAAATTGTATTTTTCCCCGGAGTAGAATTACGCACTGATAAAGGAGATACGAATATTCATATTATACTAATTTTTAATAATGATATTGATTTAAATAATTTATGTGAGGATTTTAACAGCTTTAAGAGAAATAAGGCTAAAAATTTAGATAATAATGATCGTATATACCGGGATTTTAATGATATTATAGAATTTGCAAAGAATCAATGAGCTTTAATCTCAATACATGCTTGACATAAAAGTAATTGAGTTGATGATAGAATAACTAATGTTTTGGAAGTATCACAAGCAGTAAAAGAAGAATATGCTAAAAATATTGATATATTTGAGATGGGACAAATTCGCGATTTGAATGACTATAAAACACATGTTTTCCCTACTATTTGAGAAAAGCCAATGATAATATGTTCAGATAATCATAATCCAGAAGAATATTCTTGTAATTTGTGGATAAAGGCAGATTTAACATTTGAGTGATTAAAACAAATATTATATGAACCTGATAGAGTTAAAAATCAAGATGATATACCTGAAGCTAAAGAAAGTTATTTAACAATAGATAAAGTTAGTTTTGTTGATAATGATTTTATGCCTACTGAAATCTTATTAAGTAAGAATTTGACAACTATTATCTGATGAAAATCTACATGAAAATCTATTTTACTAAGAGCTATTGCTGAAACAATAGATAAAAATGAAGTAGAACAAAGATTAAATGATATTTCTATGACAATAAACACTAAAAAGATTGATAGATTTAATGTTTTATGGTGAGATTGACAAAGTTCAAGTGAAGAAATTGAAAAGAAAATTATATATATACCGCAATCGTATTTGAATAGAATTACAGAAGATTGAAAATCGGAAAATGCAATAATTGATATAATAGTTAATATTTTAAAAAATGATCCAAATATTAATCAAGCATTTGAAAAGTTAGATCAGCAAAAAAGGCAAATTGCACAAATCTTAAATAAAAATATTGAAGAATTGTTCTTTATTATAGATGAAGGGAAAAAATGTTCAGAAAGAATAAAAAATATTTGAGATAAAAAGTGAATAGAAAACGAAATTAATTCCTTAGGAGGATATATTGATACTCTAAAAAAGACAATAAATTTAAGTTCAGAAGAATTAGAATTATATAATAATTCAATAAAAGAAATAGGAGAATGTAAGAATAAAGTTAGTGTGTGTAAAAAAATAATTGAAGTATATGAGAAATTACAATGATTAGATTCTTATTTTTTACTAGATTCTCAAGTAGAAAACTATATTTCTGAATGCCCTAGAGATTATAAAGAAGTATTAAACCAAGAATTTAAAGAACAAGAGGAAATTTATATTGAAAATATAAAAGTTAAAATAGCAGAATCTCTTCAAGAGAAAAAAGAAGAATGTGATAAATTACTTAAAACTATAGAATGATTAGAGAAGAAAATTAGTCCATTAATTGATAAAATAGCAAAATCTGAAATATTAAACAAAAAAATAAATAAGTTAAATGAGGAAAAAAAGAAATTAGCAAGCATAGAAGTGGAGGAAAGTTTGAAAAAAGATATATGAGAAAAATACAAGAAAATCGTTGAAGAACTTGCTAAAAATATCGCAAGTTATCATTCTCTTTTAATGAGTATGAAAGATGATATTTTAAACCAGAAAATGATTACAGAAGAAAACGGATTATCTTTTAATATAGAGGTTAAATTTGATTTTGCAAGAATAATGGAAGAATTTGTAACTAATGTTTTTGATCAAAGAAAAAACATTCTTGATGATTGCAAATTTACTGAGGATATGGATATAGATCAATTTGAAAAAACTGTAAAATCTATCATAACGAATGTATTACATAAAAACTTGCCAGTAAGATCAAATTTTACGGAAAAAGAAGTAATAACAAAATTAGCTAAATCATGGTACTTCTTTAATTATAAAATAATAGAAGATTGAGACGAGTTAAATCAAATGTCTCCATGAAAAAAATCTTATGTTTTACTAAAATTATTAATAGAATTAGATAACAGTAAATGTCCTATTTTGTTGGATCAACCAGAAGATGATTTGGATAATCGTTCAATTTACCAAGATTTAGCGAGATTTATAAAAGAAAAGAAAAAAAGTAGACAATTTATAATCGCAACTCATAATCCTAATTTGGTTGTTGGTACGGATGCAGAATGTATAATTGTTGCAAACCAAGAATGAAATAAATCAAAAAATAAAAATTATAAGTTTGAATATGTACAATGATCTTTAGAAAATACAAAGCAGCCAGATACACAAGAAGATTGTATTTTATATAAACAAGGTATACAAGAACATATTTGTGAAATATTAGAATGATGAAAAGAAGCTTTTGAGCAGAGAAAAAACAAATATTCATTTATTAACAATAACTAAATGCGACCAACAGTAAAACTTTGAGAAATATTGAAATTTATTAGGAATTGAAAATCTTGTAAACAAAACAAAGAAAGAATTTGAGATAGAATTACAAGAATTGAAACAATTTCTGACTGAACAATAAATGAGAATAAAGTATGATTTTTTGAATTATCAGAAGACGATAAAGAAAAATATATAATTAAGAAATGAGATATTCTATTTAGTCATATAAATAGTGTAGAACATATATGAAAGACAGCAATAGCAGAAAAGGATTATGATAACCTATATCATTGAATGAATTTATTGTTGTTGAGATGTGACCAAACAAGAATATATCCAAAATTTTTATTTGTTGTCTTAAATAATTATTTTATTAAATGATATTGGGAAAATATCTGTCAAAAGGCAATCAATCAGGCTAGTTTAAATCAGTGAAAAATAGTTGATATAGAGATTCCACTTCCACCACTTTCAGAGCAAGAAAAAATCGTTGAACATTTAGACCAAGTATCAAAGGAAGTGAAAGCCTTAAAAACTCAGTATCAATCTCAGCTTGATAATTTGGAAGAATTGAAAAAGAGTGTGTTGGATAAAGCTTTTAGATGAGAATAACCTCACCCCAACCCCTCTCCTTAATAAGGAGAGGGACACAAGACGCTAAAATTCCCCATCCTTAAAAAGGAGATGGACAATTGTTGTTGCTAGTTCCCCTCCTTAATAAGGAGGGGCTAGGGGAGGTTCAAAAACGCTCAACAAGGGCTAGGGGAGGTTCATTAAACAACAAAGGGGAGGTTCTATGAATTAACCTCAACCGGCTTTCAGCCACCTTCTCAACCTCTCCTAAATCCTCTCCTAGATAGGAGAGGACTTACAAGACTTTCAGTCTTTAAGGAGAGGGACACTAAACATTAAAGTTCCCCTCCTTAGTAAGGAGGGGTTAGGGGAGGTTCATAAAACACATTAATTTTATTTATTCGCTATCAATGTATAAATATTACAATTGAGAATTGACTGAATTAGCAAGAGAACATAGAAAAAATCAGACTAAAGCTGAATGATTATTTTGGAGTGTTTGTAGGAATCAGCAAATTCTTGGTTATAAATTTAGGAGAGAAAAAGTATTTTCAAATTTTATTTTGGATTTTTACTGTGCAGAATTGAAGTTGTGAGTTGAAATAGATTGATGATATCATAATGAAACATGAGAATATGATGAAGATAGGAGTAAAATTTTGGAAGAACAATTCTGAATTAAAATTATTAGATTTACTAATGATGAAGTAGAAAAGAATCTTGATGGAGTTGTGGCTTATTTGGAAGATTTTATCAAAGAAAGAGAGAAAGAAATGGGATAGGAAACCTCAACCAGCTTTCAGCTACCTTCTTAACCTCTCCTAAATCCTCTCCTAAGATAGGAGAGGACTTACAAGACTTTCAGTCTTTAAGGAGAGGGGCACTAATCACTAAATTTCCCCTCCTTAGTAAGGAGGGGTTAGGGGAGGTTCTTTAAACAACCTACTGGATGGTTAGGGGAGGTTCATTGAACAACATACTAAAAATATCATTTCCCAAATTGTAAAAATCTTGATTTTGGGGAATAAGATAATAACTTTTATATAAAGTTTTTTTACTAATTATCAGATAACACCTATACATAACTACTGTAATTATTTATTTCCCAAATCGAAAAAATTATTGATTTTGGGAAATGAAATTGTATTATACATAATGTTATTTTATTATATAATCTTTAAATTATGGCTCTTATTCAGAGAGATTACCTACAAAAAATGATTAATGTAATTGGTACTTCTGATATAAAAGTTATTACCTGAGTTAGGCGTAGTTGAAAATCAGAATTACTTATTGCTTTTAAAAAATATGTAGACGATGCCATTAAAGATAGTAATATAATAGATATAAACTTCAGTGACTATCAGTATAAATCTCTAAGAAATGCTGATGAACTGTACAAATTTGTAGAATCTAAATACAATTCTTTAAAACAAAATTTTCTTCTGATTGATGAAGTGCAAATGTGTGATGGATTTGAAGATGTAATCAATAGTTTTCATAGTTCAAAAAAATATGATATTTATCTCACTTGATCAAATGCATTTTTATCAAGTAGTGATTTGGCCACATTGTTTACTTGAAGGACTTTTGAAATAAGTATATTCCCATTTTCTTTCAAAGAATTTCAGAAGTATTATAAATATGATGATGTTGATTTGGCTTTTTGAGAATTTATTGATAAAGGATGAATGGCATGATCTTATCAATATGAAACGGCTAATGAAAAAAATGATTATATTAAATGAATTTATGAGACGTTGATTCGTAGAGATATTATTGATAAATACCACATAAAATACTGAGAGCTATTGGACAATATTACAAAATATCTCATGGATAATATTTCTAATATTACAACAGTTAGAAAAATAACTAACGAATTAAAATCAAAATGAACACCAATTAACCACAAGACAATAAGTGCATATATTCAGTACCTTTGCAACGCTTTCATATTTTATAAAGTTAAAAGATATGATATTCATGGAAAAAAATATCTTTCTATGCAAGATAAATATTATTTAGTAGACCATAAATTTAGATATGCTATTAATTGAAATAAAAATAGAGATATTTGAAGAGTTTATGAAAACATTGTAGCAATGGAACTTTTAAGACGTTGATATGAGATTTATGTCTGAGTATTATATAATAAAGAAATAGATTTTGTTGCAATGAAGAGAGATGAGGTTCTTTATATACAAGTTTCGGATAATATAGATGAAGACAAGACTTTAAAAAGAGAAGTTACTCCATTATTACAGATTAGAGATGCTTATCCAAAAATTCTGATTGCAAGGACAAGACATGAAACTTATCAATATGAGTGAATTCAAATCATTGATATAGCACGTTGGTTAAATCAGCCTGAAATTTAATTTTGTATCTTAAAAAGTCAAAAAAATGAAAGCAGAAATTAATCGTATTACAGACATTCTCCGTAGAGATGACGGAATCTCATGAGCTATGCAATATACCGAACAGATTTCATGGATTCTTTTTCTAAAATTCTTTGATGATTATGAAAAAGCTCAAGAATTAGAGGCTTCTCTAAATGGAAAAACTTATAATAAGCTTATTTCTCCAGAGTTTGAATGGTCTACTTGGGCAGCACCAAAGAAAGAAAATTGAAAAATTGATACATTAAAAGCTATGGTTTGAGATGATTTGAAAGAGTTTGTAAATCTGAAACTTTTTCCATATCTTGATAAATTCCGTGATAATTCTACTGATTATCATAGTATGAAATATAAGATTTGAGAGATTTTTCATTTTATTTCAAATAGAATAGAAAATTGAAATACTTTGAGAGAAGTGATAGATATTATTGATTGAATGAATTTTCAGTCTAGTGATGATTTGTTTGAATTATCTCAAGTGTATGAAGATTTGCTTCAATGAATGGGAAATGATTGATGAAATGCAGGGGAGTTTTATACTCCAAGAGCTGTGATTAAAGCAATGGTAGAATGCATAGATCCAAAAATCTGAGAAACTATTTACGATTGAGCTGCAGGTTCTTGTGGATTTTTGATTGAAGCTTACAATCATCTTCGTCAAAAAGCTAAAACTACGGCTGATTTGAATTGGTTGAATCATGATGCTTTATGGTGAAATGAAAAAACTCCTATTGCCTATATTATGGGAGTGATGAATATGATTCTCCATTGAGTAGAGAATCCAAATATTAACAAGAAAAATACTCTGATTGATAATATCAGAGATTTTACAGAGAAAGACGGATTCAATATTATTCTCGCAAATCCACCATTCTGATGAAAAGAAAAAGAAGAAATCCAAGCCAACTTTCCGATAAAATCTAATGCTACTGAAATATTATTCCTTGAGCATTTCATGAAAAAACTGAAATCATGAGGTAGGGCAGCGATTATCGTTCCAGAATGAGTGTTATTCAACACTTCAAATGCTTTTCAATGAGTAAAAAGAGAATTTTTAGAAAATTATAATCTTCACACGATTGTTAGTTTACCTTCATGAATATTTTTGCCATATGCATGAGTAAAAACTAATGTTATCTTTTTTGAAAAAACTAAGCCAACCCAGGAAATTTATTATTACGAAGTAGATTTAGGTCGTAAACTTACAAAAAACAAACCGATAACTTTTGATGAATTACAATGAATGATAGATTGCTATAAATCCAGAGAAATTGGAGAAAATTCATGGATTGTAAAAGTTGAAGATATTAAAGATTACGACTTATCAGCCAAAAATCCAAATAAGAATAAAGAAGAAGTTTTGAGAGAACCTAAAGAAATCCTAGAAGATATAGAAAAATCTGATAATGAAATCAAAGTTCATATTCAGAATTTAAAAGGATTGTTGAAATAGTATTTACCCCAAAACTACAAACCAAAAGTGAAAATATAAATTTTTATATTAAACTAGTTTTGATATAACTCACTTGAAACCAAACAATAAAACATTATTTTCTTATTCAGAATTTAGCTTATTTTTCTATTTTTATGCAAAATATAATATTCTGTTCATATAACGAGGATTTACTTCCATACAAAGCCACTGAATGATCAATTTGACGAGATTTGCAACTCGCCGAAGATATCGTAGTTTCACAAGGGTCCGTAGTCCTAGCTCCTACATGAATCAAATCAGCTTTACCATTATGATGGTGAATTAAAATTTATGCTCGCAGTTCATTACCTATAAAATTCTGACTCATAGTCGCAAATAGTGTATGAATAATCGATGCAGATTACCGCTGAGAAATTAAAGTAGAACTCACTTCATTAAATGGAGAAAAAAAACTAGAAGCCTGAACAAGAATTGCACAACTAGAAATCTGTCCTTACTTTCAGGAGTGAAAACCTTTCCCAACTCAGACTCCAAAAGTTGAAATGATAGTAGATCCAGATATTTATGAAAATTTTGCAGAGAAATTTCCTAGTGATAGGGGAGCGGGATGATTTGGAAGTACAGCCCATTAAAGAATCGAATATTCCGCCCTTGCGGGCGGATATTGTTTAATTTAATAATACAAAATGCAGGAAGATTTTTTATTAGATAGTTATGATTACGATTTACCAGAAGAGATGATAGCTCAGGTTCCTGCTCAACCTGCAGAATCTGCCAAACTTCTCGTTTTTTCACAATCAGATTTGTCGATTCAGGACTTTCATTTTTACGATTTGCCAAATTTACTTTCTTCAAATGATGTCTTAATTTGTAATAATACCAAAGTTTTTAAGGCGAGAATTCCACTCAATCAGACTAAAATAGTTAGAAGAAGTTGAAAAATTCGCCACGTTGATGGTGAAATTTTTGTGTATCAATTGCTTCATGATGGTAGATTAGAATGTTTGGTTTCTGATGATAAAAACTTTAAACCATGAGCTGAGGTTTTCCTTGATGATGAAAAATGAATTTCACTCACGAGCGATGAATACGCTGAGGATTGAATCATCTTTTCTGTGAAATGAATCTGAATCTTCGATTTTTTGGAAATGTATGGTCAGATGCCACTCCCTCCATATATTCATTATGAAAAAGAGAAAGAGAAACGATATCAGACGACTTTCGCCAAAGATTTGGGTTCAGCTGCAGCTCCTACGGCATCTCTCCATTTCTCTCAGAAACTCCTTTCAGACCTCCGTTTAAAATGAGTGGAAATAAATTTCACAACTTTGCATGTTGGACTAGGGACTTTTAAGCCAGTTTATGAACCAGATATTAGAAATCACAAAATTCATAGAGAGCCAATCATTATCGAAAATTCACTTTTTCAGCAGATATTTGAACGAAAAAATGGAAAGAGAAATCTGATTGCTGTATGAACGACCATGGTTAGACTTTTGGAAACTTTGCCATATTTGCGAGCATCTCTATCTTCCAGCGAAAAGGAATCAATCCTTCCAGACGAAAAAGCTTTCCATTTTCGAGAATCTCTGACTTCCGAGATTTTGCTCTCCGACTGTGAAAAATACGTTCATGAAGTTTCGCTCCAGTCAAACCGTATCGTCTGTGAAACTCAGCTTTTTATTTTTCCTGGATGGAAATTTTGTATAATTGATGAGATGATTACCAATTTCCATCTTCCAAAATCTTCACTTTTGATGTTAATATCTGCTATTATGTGAAGAAAAAATGCTCTGCAATGTTACGAACATGCCAAAGAAAATGGCTATCGCTTTTATAGTTTTGGTGATTGAATGTGGATTAAAGTGTAGTTTATATGATTAAATAACAAAGTGTTTAAAAACTTGACATTTACTTTCTTTTATGTATAATATAATTATATAAATATATATTTTATAATTAATTATATTAAAAATGGCTGATTCAAAAAAATTAAGTATGGCAGATCGTATCCTTAATGAAGGGGCTTTGCAGGGACAAAAGAAAGCAAAAGAAGCAAAAACGCTAGCAGAAGCTAAGGCTAAGGCTTGGGCTGATAATATAGTTGAAAATTTTAATAAGAAAAAATCGTTAGAGCAGGCGGCTCAATTAAAAGAGAATAGAAAAAATAATTTACTAAAAAAAATTGATAGCTGTGATTGACAGGATAGTAAACAAGTTTCGAAGTTGATAAACGATTATCTTGATTTTTCTAAAAAGAATGTGGATGATAGTTGGAGACTTCCAACAGATTTATTTGAATCATTTAGATGATTGTTGGATAGAGCTAGTAGTATAGAAGCCAAAAGTGCTACAAAACTGATTAGGATTTATAATATATGAAATGATTGTTTCTTTGATGGTGCGAATTATGACAGTATTGATCCATATGATTATATAAATAAATTTGAAATGGATGAAGAGCTGGCTTTTAGATTGATAATGGTATGAAAATATGAGGAATTAAAGAATCTTTGAGTTGATCAGCAAATATTAGAAAATGCTAATAAAAAAGCATTTAATAATTTCAAAAAACTCTTGAAAAATAAAATAGATGAAATAGAATCTTCACTTGAAATGTATGGATTTTGGGATTCTGAAGTCGCAGAATTGTTGTGACCTATTATTTCTACTGCAACATGAAATGTGCGTGCATTTATTTATGATAACTTTTCTGAATGTTGGGAATTAGATAAAGATATCCTTTGTACATTATTGGATAGAGATTATGATATCTATGAGGATGATTATATTTATTTTAAGTGAATAAAAAAAGAAGATTTTATCAATACTTTGGATGAGTATCAAGGAACAGATGATGAGGAAGATGAAATTGATTATCTAGAATAATAATATAATGATATTAAAATTAACTCCTCTTCGCGAGGAGTTTTTTATTATGTTTTATATTAAGAAATATTATTTAGTGTGGTATCAAATAAAAAAGTCGCCAATTTTTTGACAAAATTTAGATAAAATGTATAATTAGGTGTTATAATTTTATATTATTAATTTATTAACTATGCTTAATAAAGAAGTGAAAGAACAAAAAAGAGATTCGTTTTGAGAAGATTTGATGGAATTAAAAAATGGGATAGGGGAGCCTAAACCATGAAAAGTAACATATTTAAGAGAGAGTACCGATAAAAAGTATGATATTTATGCATATAAATTAATTCAGTGATGAAATAAGTGATGAATAAAAAATAAATATATTAGTCAGATTTGACCATGGGTACAATGAACTCAATTTACTGATGCATGATGACATGAAATAACTAAAGATAAATTTGATGCTTGAGAAGTGGTTTATTTAAGAGTACCAAAAAAAAGTAGAGAAAATATAGATCCTATTCCAGAGATTACTTTTGATGAAATTCTAAATTTGACAGATAGAGAAATATGGAAAATATGTAATAGTCATGGTTGGAGTGTATTTAATAGTAAATCACCGGCTGATGGTAGAGATAAGAAGTGAGAATATTTTATTGTTAAAGGTAAAAAATTATATTGTTGGGATACGGAAAAAGGAGGTTCTAATTGAGTATATGTAGATTATTATTGATGATCAGAAGAAAAAATGTATGCATTTTTTAGAAAAACGTGAAATAATTATAGCTGAATATATTATGATAGTGCTATTGATAAAGTATATAGATGAAAGCTTAAAAAAGATAATTATTGATGTGTGAGCCCTGTTAATGATAATTGGTGGCATTAAAATAAAGGTAAGGAATTATATTGTTGGATGGAGAGTTCTAGTTGGATATATGATTTATTTTTTAGGTTAATAAAAAAGAATAAATATATTATTTAGAAAAATATGAAGTATTGTGGTTGGGTATATTATGGAGGTTCTGTTGGTAAAGTATATAGATGAATTTTTAAAAAAGATTGGAATTGAGAAGGGTCTCTCGTTAATAGTGTTATTTTTCAATAGGATTATAATATGCAGTAAGAGTTCTCCATATCTTTTCTCAATCTGGATATGATTGTATGAAGTCTAGGTATTTACCAATGATATTTCATTCATAATCATTTTGAATTGTAAAAGATTCAGGGTCAGTTTCTCCTAATTTTATCTTTGAAATTGTATCATTTGAAATTGTATCATTTGAAATTCATTCAGGATTTTTATAAACAATTTTTGCGATATTGTTGAATTCTGACTGAATCTTTTCTTTATCTTGCGTTGAAATATTTAGAGATTCGAAAAGGTTTTTTACTTGTGGGTATTCTCTTTGCAGTGGATAATAATTGTTGGATTCTGGAGTATTCATGTGTTTGAATATATATAAACTAAAGTGGTAATAATTATATCATTTTTCACAGAAAACGCAAGAGTATTTTAGCTTTTTATCATAATGAGTTTTAGTTTTTTTGCTTTTTTGGGAAATTTGAATATAATGGATATGTTTTATATCTTTGTAGTGATGAGTGATTGAGCAACGTTTTTAGTTAGTTTGTTGTGTGCATGAGCTTTTATGGGTTTGTGTCGATTTTTTTGGAGATTTTTTATCGTTGAAAGAATTAAAACACATAGGTATAAACAAAGTCAAAAAATCAGATTTTTGCAGGTCCGTGTACCTAAAAATGCAGTAGCTAGGAGCTCAGATATAGAAGCGAGTGACCATGCTAGCACAATGAAAGATAATATAGCTCTGATGAATCAGGTTTATAAAAATTTTTATGCAATTTCAGATCCAGATTTATTGAAAAGGAGATTATGAGATAATTATATTTCTATGGAACTTGTGGTAGAGAATGAGGTTATTAAATTTTTTGTGTGAGTGCCAGAGGATCATGTTCTTACTATGCAAAAAATGATTGCATCATTTTATCCGTGAGCATTGGTAGAAATCGTTTCACAACCTAAACTTCTCGAAGCTGGAAAATATATGGCTTGAGGAGAGTTTACTTTGACGAAGGATAGCGTTTATCCAATTAAAACATATGAGAGTTTTGAGGCTGATCCTATGGATAGTTTGCTTTCAGCGTTTTCACATGTATGAAGGCATGAGAAGGTATGCTTTCAAATTTTGATAGAGCCATTATCTGAAAAGTGGTTGAAAAAAATGAGAGAGGAGTGAGAAAAAATTAAAAATGGTGATACGAAATGATGGTTTGCTAAGTTTTTGCATGATTTATTTACTAGTCAGAAAAAAAAGGAGGAAGAAAAAAATAATAAAGAAGAAAAAAATAAGCATAATTTTTCTCAACAGCAGCTTTCAGATTTTGATAAGAAAATGGATGATGAATTATTTAAAGTAAAGATCAAAGCGATTGCTACTTCTCCAGATAAGGATAGACCTAAGAAAATGTTGTGAGATCTTAGTAGACTCTGTAATCAGTATAATTATCTTTGACTAAATACATTAAAGTTTGTAAAAGCAAAAGAAATTGAACCATTTGCTATGGCGTTTGTGGAGAGAATTTTTTATACGGAGAATGTATTTTTGAATAAAATTATTCATCCAGCAAAAAATAATGTTTTGAATATCAAAGAACTTTCTTCATTGATTCATTTTCCACATGGAAGATTTAATCAGAACCCAAGAATTGCTTGGCAGAAATTTAAAATTGTGCCAGCTCCAGATGATCTTCCAAGTGAATGAATGGTGGTTGGATATAATAACTATGGATGAGTAGAAAGAGAAATCAGAATTACAGATAAAGACAGATTTAGACATATTTACATACTTTGACAGACAGGTACCTGAAAGTCTACAATTATGTATTCCCAAGCAGTTGATGATATGGATAATTGAAGATGATTCACTTTTATCGATCCGCATGGAGAAGCTTGTGAAAATCTTTTGAAATGGTTCCCAAAAGAGAGAATCAATGACTTGATTTACTTCGACCTTTGAAATACGGCGTATCCAATTTGACTAAACCCTCTTGAGGTGAATTCAGATGATGCAGATCAAAAAGATGTAGTTACAAATGATCTCGTAGAGATGTTTATCCAAATGTATTGACCAGAGATATTTTGACCAAGGATTCAGGACTATTTCCGTAATGCTTGTTTCTTGCTTATGGATCAACCTGAATGATGAACTATCGTGGATATTATGAGACTCTTTACTGATGATGCATTTGCTGAGGCAAAAATTAGAAATATTAAAGATCCAGTAGTAGCATCTTGGTGGAATAAAACTTATAAGAAAATGTGAGATAGAGAAAAAGCTGAAATTATTCCATTTATTCAGGCAAAATTCTGACCATTTACTACATGAGTTTATGTTAGAAATATTATTTGACAGCCAAAATCTGCATTCAATGTTTATGATGCGATGCAAGAAAAGAAAATTATTCTGATGAATTTAGCAAAATGAATAGCATGAGAGGAAACTTCAAAATTAGTTTGAAGAATCATAGCAATGCAGGTAAAACTTGCTGCATTAAAAAGAGAAAAAATCCCTGAATCAGAGAGAGTTCCACATTATTTATATGTGGATGAATTTCAGAACTATGTTTCCAAATCTTTCGAATCTATTTTATCTGAAGCCAGAAAATATAAAGTTTGACTAGTAGTAGCCCATCAATATATAGATCAGCTTAAACAGGAGTGATTATGATGAAGTATGGATATGTCCAAGACAATATTCGGTAACATTGGAAATATGTTTGTTTATAAAGTCTGAGCTCCAGATGCAGAGTTCTTGCAAAAAGAATTTGAGCCTGAATTTAATCAGACAGATTTGACAGCAACTGAGGCATTCATGGGGGCGTGTAAGATTTCAATTAATAATCAGCAGACTAGACCATTTACATTCAAATCAAAAGTACTTTATCCATGATTTCCACATGGATTACCATATCGTAATACTCCAGAAAAAGTTCAGATTATCAAAGAAATTTCTTCTCTCAAATGGTGAAGTAAGAGGGAAATTGTTGATAAGGAAATATATTTCAGAGTTGGAGTTTAATATTTTTAGGATAAGATATTTAATATGATAACGATAAAAGCTACATCAAATAAGTTATGATTAATAGTAGGCTGATTAATGGGTTTATTATTTACAATAATTTGATTGGATTTACTTTGTAAATGAGTTTATTATTGAACTCGTATATGGCCTATGTTTTACGAATGAATTCAATCTTGAGAATTAAACCGAAAAATAGTTATATTGGTAATTATCTGAGTGTTAATATTTTGAGTTTTAGTTTTAATAATGATTGGAAGTTGACTATTACCTCTTGTTATATCTATAAAATGATTCATAGATTTATTTAGAAAGAGAAATGTTAAAAAGAATAAAGAATGAATGAAAAGGATAGAAGCAAAGGTTGTAGCATTTGAAGCATGCAATCCTAATAAAGAAACAGGCGTTGCATCCACTTATTATTTTACAGTTTCTGATTGAATAAATGATTATGATAGTGAAGAGTTTAATGCAAAAGTTACTTGATGATGCTGAAATATTGGGAAGTCTTTGGAATTAATGAAAATTTCATATAATTCAGAAAATCCGAAGATTACGATTAGAGCTTTAAATGAAAGATTGAAAACAATAGAAATTGAACTTCAAGAACAGACCTGAATAAAAGCAACTCTTCTTAGATGAGCTTATACAGCTACACAAAAAGTAAAAGAAGATTTAGAAAAATGAATTACTCCGTATATGGAATTTAGATGACATAAATTATCTATTTGAGATAGGGTTGGAGTGTATGTAGATCCAGAAAATTCAGATAATTATTGGGTAGATGCTGATTTTTTGTATCATTAAAAAACAGTTAATAAAAAATATATTATAAAAACGTCCACAAAATCTAGGGACGTTTTTTATTTGTAGATTGTGTAAATACTATGATATCTTTGTATCTTTACTGAAGAAAGAAGAATTTCAATTTATTATAGTTCCAATTCATCATTTGCAAAATTGTATTGAAACGTTATTTCAGTTTGCTAATGCGTTATCCATAGCTAGGTATAAACGATTTTTTGTAAAATTTAATACTCCAGAGGATTTGTAATCTTCTACAGCATTTTTGTCGATAATAATGCTTTCTTCATTCCCGTTGTTTAGGAGTTTTAAAGCTTCTACAAGAGCAGGAACAACACTTGAAGGAATCATTTTTACAGCTCAACCCTCTTGAGCGATAGGAATTAGTTTTTCTCAAAATTTCATTTTTTCATATATTAATGAATAAATTGTATACCTATATATAAATATTTATGTCTAAAAGTCAATATATTTCGATTATTGATGGTGAATTTTACAAAGCACTTGAAATGTATAGTGATTTTTATTAAATATAAGACGTTTACTCCAAATGATTTAATGTCAGAAAACCGAACAATAATTACGATTGATGAAAATAGTTCAAACCAACGTTTTGATCGTTTTTTACGTAAATATTGCAAAAATTATCCGACTGTAAAATTGACCGATATTTATTCTGCGATTCGTAAGTGAGAGATTACTATAAATTCTAAGAAATCCAAAGAAGACTATCGTCTCCAGATTTGAGATCAGATTTCTTTTTCTGCTGATTTATTCTGAAAAAAAGAACATGTTCAGTGAATATCATTTAAACAAAGGCAGATGAAAAAGCTAACAAAAGAGGAGATTCTTCCACGAATTTTATATGAGGATGTTGAGCGAGTAGCTTTTAATAAACCTACATGAGTAGTTGCACATGAGAGTAATAAACATTGGAAGGACTTATCGATGAATGATTATCTCGCTTGTTATACCAAAGAATATGAAAGCTGAACTTTCAAGCCAGCATTTGGATATAGATTAGATAAAGATACTTCGTGAGTGCTTATTGCAGCAAAAACATATGAGGCTCTACAATATTTCAATCAAATTATTCGTGACCGTGAGATAAATAAAGAATATTTGACAATTGTAGTTTGAAAAACTCCAGACCACTTAATTATAGATAAACCTCTCGAAAAAAGTTATAATGCACATTTTGATCGTGCCCAGATGAATATTGCAAAATTCTGATGACTAGAATCCAAGACAGAAATATTTACTGTGAAGACTTTTTACCACCATGATTTAGGTCAGATTTCCTTACTCCGTGTAAAACTTTATACAGGTAGAATGCATCAAATTCGTGTTCATCTCGCAAGTGAATGATATCCAGTAGTGTGAGATTTGATTTATTGAAACGCGGCAGTGAATAGGAAATGTAACAAAGTCTTGCATATTCAAAGACAATTACTACACTGTTATAGATATAGTTTCTCTGATAGAAATGGAAAGCTGATTACTGTTTGTGCTCCGTTACCAGAAGATTTTCAATTGGTATTTGGACCACAGTTGAAACAGATTTCTGCTCTATTGGACAACCAATAATAAAACGTTTTATATTTTACAAAAACAAACATGAAAACTTTTCTTTGGACAACATTGTTCTGGATTATTGTAGTTATTGCTTGATTATTATGTTTAGGATTTGGAAATTTATGAACTCAAGTCTTAGACAATGCACGATTGGCTAAATTTATGCCAAAAAATGTTCAGACTTTGGCTTGTGAACCAGTTGTAGCATCAAGTTTAGAAACTATTGATTGGTGTGAAAAGGCTCAAGAAGCCGAATGTAATTTAGTAACTGCTGTAGAATCTTGAGATTTACAAGGAATCCAGGAAACAATCAACGAATTGGTATTAAATCAAAAAGAAATGCAAAGTGAAATGAAGAGTGCTTTTGAATCTATTGAACAGAAAATGTCATCAGTAAATGTTGCAACAGATGCAGATACATTAGAGAAACAATTAGTAGAAAAGAGAGAACAACAGAAAAAAGAATTACAATCTCAAATAGAAGCATTACAGGCTGAAATGGAGAATTTATAATATTTTGTTTATAACATAAAAGGGTTAATCATTCGTTGGTTAACCTTTTTTTGTAGGTTCATTTAATATTTTATTTTGCTTGTTTTTTTATTTGGAAATACTAAAATTAGTTATTTATTTATAATAAATGATTATGTTGTTAGCTGTTATTGTATTGTTGTTATGATTGTTTTTGTTATGATTTTCTGCGGATAAATTAATTAACTCAAGTGTAAGAGTGGCTAAAATATTCAAATTATCTCCATTATTTATTGGATTGACTATTTTGGCAATAGGAACGTCTGCTCCGGAGCTTTTTCTTTCCGCTATGTCAGCAATAAATTGAAGTGGTTCGTTGTCTGTATGAAATATAGTAGGTTCAAATATTTTTAATTTGTGATTTATACTTTGATTAAGTGCCATATTTGTACCAATTGTTATTCAGAAAAAGTTAGTTTATAGAGATGGATTATTTTTGTTCTTAATTTCATGTTTATTGTTTGTGTTCCTTTGGGATCAGCAACTTTTGTGACGAGAATGAGCAATATGCTTGGGTCTCCTTGTGTGTTATAATTGATATTTGTGGATTAAGAAGGATCCAATGGAAGAAGTATGAAATGCTAATTGAGTAGAACTTCCAGAAATCAAAAACTTTATGTATTTGTTTGTATGTATTTTTATTCTATCCATAATAAATATAAATGCAGAGAATTGATTTAATATAGAGTTTTGATTATCAGCATATTCTATTGTATTTATGTGTGTACTTCTATTTTTGTTTTCTTTGTCTATGTTCAATAAAAAGAAACATAGGAGAAAAGAGGATGAAACTTGAATACTATTGAATGTAACGAAAATAATTGCCAGTATTGGGCTTTTGATAATGTCATCAGATATAATTGTTGCAGCTGCTGTATATGTTGCTACTGCAATTTGAGTGTCAGAATGGGCGATTTGAGCCACAATTATTGCAGCTGGTACTAGTTTGCCTGAGATGGCGGCAACTTTAGCTGCGATTATCAAGAAAAAATATGATATGTGAGTAGGAAATGTGATAGGATCCGATATATTTAATATTCTTTGAATAGTTTGAATTTCTTCAGTAATTACGCCTTTGCATATGACTCCAAAATGTTTGATTTGAACTTGTGATACTTTCATATGAAGTTTGATGTATGATAATATATTTTCAATGTTTATTTTAATAGTTACGTTGATAATTACTTTGATATTTATGAGGACAGGTTGGAGATTGTCAAAGGCTGAATGAATTTTTTTGTTCTTGTTCGCTTCCGTAAGAATGATTTTTGAATTTGCTCCTAATTTGTTTATAGGATTATTCTCTTAAAATAAGATTGACTTTTTTGATAAAAAGTATATAGTTATATACGATATATTTATCGTATTAAATTATATTTATGTGAAAAGAAATTCATAAAGAAAACCTATTAGAGCCTGTAAATCGACTTACAAACACCAAATTAAAACTGAAAACTACAAAACAAATTGTCGATACTATACGCATTCAACCGGAAAAGAATGAAAAAAATTCTAATCTTTTTAATTTATGAATAGATAGTATTATCGATAGAGCATATCCTTTAGATTCAGATACTCATACAAAAAAAGAGTTATCAGAAATTGATTGTTACTATATACCGGATATTAATGATAAAATAATACAATGATTATTACAAAATGATGATAAAATATATGAAATACTGAATGGAATACTATGTAGATCTCAATTCTTTTGAAGAAACAGAAAAACCGGAGGACGAACAATTACTAAAGAATGATTGGATAGACTAAATTACATATTAAATATGGCTGCAAAGCATACTTTAAGACATATAGAAGAAGCAAGTTTAATGCATATTGCCCCAAAATCAGACGAAAAAACTCCTGGTTTTCGAAATCCTAAATCAAATCCAAAATTACGTAAAGATAATGAAAAAAAATTAAAACCATGATATAATTATTTTAGATATAAATTAAAAGATTTTACAACATCTCAACGAAGTGATAAAGACAAAAAAAATAAAATTTACTTTAATATAAAGACAAAAGAAGAATTTTGTCAATTAGTTAGAGCATTAATTGTAGATTATATACCTGTAATTTCAGGTTGATCACAAATTTATCCCACAGTGTATGAAACAACAGATTGAAACCATATCAAATGAGAGACCAAATTAAAACCACTTTCAACAAGAATAAAAGACTGACTATTTCTTAAAAATATTTCATGTTTTGCTGATATGGAAAGAAGTGATGCATATACCTGAAAAAGGACACATTTTCCTCAAATTATAAGAGAAATCTATGAACCATTGTTACAAATTCATAAACCTCAAGATATAAGTAAAGATGCTTCAAAAAAATCTAAATTACAAAAATCAGTTGAATGGGACAAAAAAGAACTTAGCAATCACGAAATAGAATATTCTAAAAATTTTAATATTAGTAATGAAGAAGATAAAATTGCATGAAAATTTGTATTATGTACAAAATCTCAAAATGCAATGTTAGACAAAACGAGAAGAGATGTAAATTATTCAACACTTAAAGATCTAAAAGATATGATTAGGGGATCTTTTATAATGAAAGATCATCATGATGTAGTCTTTATGTTACATTATTTTATAAAGTACTTTGTTCAAAATCCTGAGCATAATTTTGATCATAATTCTTCTAATAATACTTGATTTGATCCTCAAAGGTGAATTTTATGGTGACTGCAGTTAAAAGATAAATGAATATTGAATACTGGAATCTCACAATGGATAAAGAATCTAAATGGACTTCCAAAATGAAAAAAGCCTAAAGATGGGAAAAATCCTTCCAATTTTACTGATGAAGAATTGAATTGGGTAGCGACAAATTTTATAATAAATTCAGTAAACAAATCATCAGTAAAAAAATCTTCAAATTCTACAAAATACATTGATACAAAACTTATCATTCCTACTTTAATGAGACCAAATCCTCTACCAATGGAAATCAAATTTTTAACTAAAGAAAACTATGAAAATAATGAACGTGGACTAGCACATCATGATATCATGAGATTAAAACAAAATATTCAATTGCGATGTAGAGATGAAAAATTTATACTTGCAGACAAAATAAAACGAGAAATAGAACTATTATTATGAAGAAATCCAGAACTAAAATCGCAAGTAGAGGCACAATTAATTGATAATAATCGCTGAAGAGACAATATAGACGCTAGCGAAGAAATTTATAAAGATATTATAAATAATCTTTCCGTTTTGAAGTATTGAGAATGAGAGAATTGACTGGAACCAACCATATTTTGTGATAAAGAAATTTGGACACATTTAAAAAATGAGTGATTCAATTATTCTCCTGATGACATAAAATCTAAAGAGAATTAATTATCTAAATCTCTTTGAGTAATTCAGTAATTATTCCATTATAGCAGTCCATTCATTCATCAGAAAGTACGAATCCATTTTCACGTAATTTCAAAAATCCATTTTCTTCGTATAGTTTGATTTTTTCAGTGTAATCTTCAACCAAAACTGACTTAAATTTTGATATATCACCAATTCATCTATCCGTACGTAATGACAGAAAAAATGATTCAATTAAATAGTCAGAGTGGGAGAGTGGTTGAATAGCAGACTCTCCCAATTTTTCATTTCAAATATATTTTGGAAAATATGGAGTATTCGTCCAACGTATTCCATTTTGTCATTCTGGGTTAAGTGAAGAATCTACTTTTTTTAGGTATTCAATTATGTCTCAGAAATACTGACTTTTAGCATTTATAAATGATGAAGCAGCTAGTCATAATCACAAATAATCTTCCATTTCTCGATAAACTCTATTGTGAATACTTGATTTTCCCACTGCAGCAAAATTTGATATTTCATAACGTTTGTATCATCATTCCTGAATTATATTTTTAAGAATATCAAATTCTTCATATATCTCATCTTCATTTCAAAACAGTCCATACTGCTGAATAACAGAAGAATTTCATTCAGGATTTTTCTTCCATTTTTGATGCTCAAAGAGTTCAAGCATATAGAGTGAAAAACTATCTGCAAATCATGAATTTACAAAATCTTGAAAGAATTCTAAAGCTGATGGAGTCCATAGTTGTAAATCTCATTTTTTGGTTTGATTAAAAACTCCAAATGCCATAAAATCAAAGTTGTATACGCTATTTTCTAGTTTTAAATCACGCAATCAGCGTAGAAAATCCACCATTCCAGGAAATGTATATGGACGTCACGCATTTTCTAATACTCAATTATCTAAGCTCTGAATTCCAAATGAAAAACGAACTCTTGGATATTTTTTGAATGATTTTTGGAGCTGTGAAACAAATTCATAAATCTGGTCCTGTGGAAATGGATTACATTCGAAACTAAGTTCTCCTACATTTTCACAATTGAAAACTTTTTCACAATGGTAAATCAGCTTTTTTATTTCTTCTGCTCATATCAAATTTGGTGTTCATCATCCGAAATATATTGTTCTAATTTCAGCCTTTCAAAATACTTTTCATCGCTGGTCAATTTCGCTGTGTAAATTATTTAAATAAGTTTGAATCATTTCGTTGTTTGGATTTTGAACTACAGAAAAACTACAATATGGACAATTTTTTACACAAAATGGAATATGAATGTATAGTGAGAGCATAATTTTGATTGTATAAAATTCGGTATATTCAGATTTAATATAATATTTTACTTATTTATTTCAAATATTTACTGAAAATAAAAAACGGATAAAGTGATATCCGTTTCTTATATATAGAGTTTGAATTAATCAAATTTAACTTTTGGAGCTTTCTTTGCCTCTTCAAGTCCTTCAAAATAATCTTTTGGTTCTTTATGAAATAATATATCTGCAGGGAATTGTTTAATTAAAGTGTTGTATTCTCTTGTTGCAGCATTGAAATATCTTCTAGCTGAAGCAATTTTATTTTCAATATCAGATAATTCTGATTGCAAGTTAAGAAAATTCTCATTAGCTTTTAATTCAGGATATGCTTCTGCAAGAGCAAATATAGATTTTAATGAAGTAGTAAGCATATTATCAGCTTCAGCTTTTGATTTTACATCTGATGCTGTCGTAAATCTGTTTCTAGCTTCAATAACTTCTTTAAATGTGTCTTTTTCGTGTTTAGCATATCATTTAACTGTTTCTACAAGATTTTCAACTAAATCAAATCTCATTCTAAGTTGAACATCGATGTCTGACCAAGCATTACCTACAGTTTCCTCTAATTTTACAATCCTGTTATTCAATTTAATGTAATAAAGAAAACCTAATACAAGGATTACCACAAGACCTATAACAATTTCCATCTTTTTATGATTTATAAAATAAAACTACATACATTATACACAAAATTTCTCAAAAATGCAAATAATTAGAAACTTTTTACAAATCTGAGATCTCCGTTTGTGAAATATCTAATATCTCTGATTCCATATTTCATCGCGGCTATTCTATTAATTCACATTCAGAAAGCAAATCCTGTCCATCATTCACTCACATCTACTCATGCAGCTTTCAATACATTTTCATGAACCATTCCAGCTCCCAAAATTTCAAGCCATTTAGATTTTGTTTTAGCTCAAGTTTTTGGATCTACCATATCATATCTAGCATCAATTTCGAATCCAGGTTCCACAAATGGGAAAAACGCTGGTCTCATTCTGATTTCTACTTCTTTTTTGAGTATAGCTGAAAGGAATGTAGTTATAATGCTTTTGAAGTTAGCGATAGAAATATCCTTATCCACATAAAGTCATTCCAATTGATAGAACATTGTATCATGAGTAGCATCCATTTCATCGAAACGATAACATCTTCATGGAATTACAGCTTTCATTGGAAGTCCATACTTTCTAATCAAGAAATTCTGACCAGAAGAAGTATGAGTTCTCAAAACGAAAGGTTCTCATCTGTGGTCTTTTTTGTCCACATAAATCGTATCGTGCATCTCAGTCGCAGGGTGTGTAATAGGAAT
>CAMJDC010000014.1 GCA_946404285.1 uncultured bacterium
CCAAGTTCTCATGCTTTAAGGACTTTTCATTCAGATTTGTCTTGCTGTTTTTTATCAGCCATGCACAATTTTTCAAAAAATTAAAAATAATTCTGCTTTTGAATGTACGAAAATGTATCGCTTTTTCAAGTCTGAATACGTTATTTTTGGTTTTGTGCCATTTTTGATATGTTTGTCATTCTGAGGAGTTTACGACGAAGAATCTTGTGTGTATGATGCTTAAGATTCTTCACTTAGTTCAGAATGACGAGACTATCACAAAGTTTCTTTAAGTATAATTTCTGCTTTTTTGGCAAAATAGGTGCTTTTATCAATTGGTAGATTGTATCTATTTATATCTTCCTTTAATTCTTCAATTGAATTATATTTTCTATCTATGTGTTTACATTCAGATTCCATTTCTATGAAAATATACTTATCGTTAGCCTGTTGGATTACTAATTCAGTTTTTCTATTTGTAAAAACTTTACACTTATCGTGTATTTCAAATAGTTTTTTGTAGTTGATTGTTTCCATAAATTCGACAGCTTTTGAGATGTCTGTTATTGGACATTCTACTTTTCATTCTTCGATAATATCTCAATTTTCTGCATATTTTTTATGCTTATAAAGTAAGTATTTCTTCGTATTTGTCAAATCTCTTATTAATATACATTTTCATAATATTTCAAGGTTTGATAGTTTTGATAAATCTATATTTTTATCTATCATGTAAATGTCGTTCAATTCAAATTCTTCTACAATTTTAAAATTATTTTTTTCCAATTCTTTTTTCAAAGTTTCATAATCAGATTTTACTTGTACTGTTATTTCAAATTCTTTTTTCATTTTGCTTTATTATGCTAAATTATTTTTTGTCTTTTTCTGGATTATATACATTGATATAATCGGATTCAAACATATCTAGTTGTTCAGGTAGTTTTTTATTTAATTTTTCACAAAATTGGAATGTATCATCGAATCTCTGTTTTTCATTTTATGGTCTTTCTGTTTCATCAATAAGAAAATGTATTTTGTTTTGCATTTCATCATAGCGATGTTCGTAGTCTTGGGGATTTTCATTTATTAATGTATCGAGTAATCTTTCTGAAATTTTTAGTCGTACTTCATCACTGGTGCGTATAATTTTTGTTTCTCATAGATTTTTTTTACGTTCGTCATTCGTTAATAGGGTTATAAATAGCTTTTTTTGTATCATCTTTTTATTAAGTTCATAATCATTTGAAGAAAATACAATCTTTGATTTTATGACATTTCACTCTTTAATTTTTTCTAAAGTTTTTTGGTTTAGTGAAATATAATAATCCATATTACCTACGTGATAAAATCCTCATTGAATGTGCGATATCTTTTCTTTTTCCATATGAAAAATAAATCTGATTTAAAATAAGTGATTTATTTTTGATTTTTCTTTACTTTTCTTGGGTATATGATAATAAGTTATTTTTTCAAGTTTTTTGTAATTAAAAAAAGATAGTAGAATCTACTCTACTATCTTTAGTTTTTTTATTTATCTGCACTTCTCATAAGCATTATCATTACGTATCATCTTTTTTCCTTCATTTTTGGATCTTTTTTGCTTATTATTCATTCTTCATATAGTTTTGCCATATGTGGTTCGTAGTATTTTGTATTTCATTTACCGTCTTCTATATTATATTTCATCCTCGATAAAGCTGTAGCAAATTCAGCTCTAGTAACTTCGTCATTTGGTCTGAAATTGTTATTTTTCATGTTTTGTCACATGATTCATAATTGGTATGATAGTGTTACGGCATTATTATAGTCAGAGTTTTGCTTGTCTGTTACGTCGTTAAATTTGTTGTTTTTTGTTGTGTCAGGTTTTTGTCATAATATGTTTATTGCGTAATATGATAACATTTTGGCCATAGCAATTCTTGTTAATGGAGAATTCATTTTGGCTTTTTCTATGTTTTTCGTTGTTGTTATTCAATTTTTATAGGCAAATTTATATGCTTCATTCATTTCATTTGTATATCAATTTGTTGAAGTATTTTCGTTGTCTTTATTTGTTTCATTTGAAGTTTGAATATTGCTTCCCTCATTATTTTCACTATTTTTTTCTTTTATAGTTTCATTTGTGTTTTCGTTTATTATTCTTATAGGGGCTAATGTTGATTTAAATTCTCCATAAGATCCTCATAATCATATCATAAAATCTTTGGTTCAAACTTCAAAATTTCATTTATATACTGCTTCAACTTTTATTTTTACAGATTCGTTTTTTTCTATTTTTATTTCATCTAGTTTTGTGTAAGTATCCTCATCATTAATATTTTTAAATTCTTTTGTTTTATATTCTTCTCAATTTATGTATAAGTAAAATTCAATTGCTCACTTTTCAGTGGGACAAACTTCGTCTTCATAGCAAAACTTTGTACTATTATTTCTTATGTGAAATGTATCAATTGTAATAGGTGTTAATGCTGTAAGATTTCAATCAAATACAATTTTATTACTAGCTTCATTTACTTTAAATTCTACGGTCTTATTTAGATTGTTGGTTAAAGTAGCTGCAGGTTTAGCACTATTAATTTTGTAATTAAAATCTCCACATTTATTTTTTAATTTGAAATTTTGTACTCATTCCCATTCAATTAGATAATTAAATTCTCATTTGTTCATTTCTATTGTTCATTTCCAAATATATTTATTTAAATCTGGATTATATATTCGAATTTCTACTTCATTTCAGTCTACGGCATCCCATTTAAGTGTAATTATTCAATTTTTTATTGTGTGAGAAACATTGGCTTTATCCATTCATTCGCAAGCTTTTTCTGTCTTTCATCAAGAGTTTCATCCTGAATTTCATCCTGAATTTCATCCTGAATTTCATCCTGTAGTTTCTTCACTGATAATGGAAGTACAGTACATGATATCTGCAAGACTAACAGATCAGTCGTTATCGAAATCATGCTTATTAACGTCTGCGCTATCATTGGTGATTAAGCTTGCAAGAAGTTCCATATCAGACCTATCGATTTTTCAATCTCAGTTGATATCACATGTTTTTTCTGTTCTTTCTTCAGGAATTGTGGAAGTACAATACATAATATCTGCAAGACTAACAGATCAGTCGTTATCGAAATCATGCTTATTAACGTCTGCGCTATCATTGGTGATTAAGCTTGCAAGAAGTTCCATATCAGACCTATCGATTTTTCAATCTCAGTTGATATCACATGTTTTTTCTGTTCTTTCTTCAGGAATTGTGGAAGTACAATACATAATATCTGCAAGACTAACAGATCAGTCGTTATCGAAATCATGCTTATTGACATCAGCTTGCTCGGTAGTTATTAAATTTGCAAGTAGCTCCATGTCTGATTCATTAATTTTTCAATCTCCATTAATGTCGCATGTCTTCTGTTCTTCTCAACTTGTTTGGTTGTCTTTAGCATAGGTTAATAGTATGCTTCATGTTAAAAGTGTCGTTCATAACATAATAATTAGTAATTTTTTCATGATTTTTTGTTAATTAATAAAAAATTTCTTTTATTATTATAATTAAAATTTTAAATTTGTCAAATTTTTTATTTATTTTATATTTTTATTATAATTTGTGGTATTATATAAACTTTTATAGTTTTGTATGTTTATGGAATTTTTATTATTTCGTGTTAGTATTTCTTTGTCTATTAAAAGTTTATGTTTTCTGGAATGTTAAATATATTTTTATCTGCTATTCAGTATTGGCATTCAATATTAAAGTCTGGATATTCTCATAAAGTTATCAATAAACTGGCAATTTCGCTATCTGGTTGCGATGCAAAATTAAATATAGTTCCTCAGTCTTCTGGACTTGTTGCAATTCGATTGTATGTTTTGTTGTTGACTACGAGTGTTGAATATCAGTAATCTATATTTCATTCAAAGTAGTCATCTCTTATACTGTAAAATCTTTCATTGTCGGCAATTAATTTTCAGCTTAGTTGTTCTCAATTAATATTATATGTAAATTTACATGTTACTCATCATTCTTCTTGAAAATAGTCCATTACGTAATCATAGTATTCTGTGGCTCATTCTACTGCAAAAGCACTACTTTCACATTCTCACATTGTGTAGTTTTCAACTGTTTCAGACTGACATGCTTCACAACTATTTCCATAAGTTCTTGAATCTGAACCACAAACAGGATCATATATCATATTACAATTTTCAGCATTTTTTTCTTCTGTTGTACATTCTATTGTTTCTTTTTCTGAGCTGGATCACATTTCGCACTTATAATTTTTACATGTTACCTTATCCATATATATGCAATCGTATATACAACGTTCATTACCTAAATTATTAGTAAAATTTGATACTATATCTTGGGAAGTGTTTATATATTTTTTATTTATAGGAATATAGCATCATAGTGGACATTCTCAATCAAAATATTCACAATCTGAATCTGATTCACAGTAATTATAGCTATCTAGTATTTCTTTAATTTCTCATGCATTAGGGTATCCAATTACTTCTAATTTATTTATAGTTTTTACGTTGTAATAATGATTTCCAGCTGCTCAATCTATTAATTCTACGATTCATTTAAATCTTAAAGTGTTTCAAGGTAGGTAATCAGATTCTTCTCTTAGATAAATTTCCCAGATTCATTCTTTAAAAAATATGTGATCTGAATGGTCTTCAAAACTTCATTTTAAGACTAAAGTTCATTCTTCTACTGTTGGTTCCATACTTATTTCGGCTCATTTTCAAGCAACTATTAAATCTCCCTCGTAAATGCTTTCATTTTCTCATAGATTTTGTCCGCATCAAGCAAGTTGAAAGCTGCACAAAAATGCTATTAGTGTTATTAATTTCCTCATTTTATTGTTAATTATAAAATTTTTAATATCTTACGGCTATGGCATAGTTGTTGTATATGATTTTTGATACTCAGATTCACCGTTCTTTTAAAATATATTTGTATGGGACTTTTATTGTTCATTTCATGATGTCTGTTTCAGTTTTTCTTTTGGTATTTGAATCATAAACGTAGAAATATTTATTTTTTTCGTCATATCACCATAGCGTTATATAATGTCGATGAGTTAATGCTCTTTTCCGTGAAAACCATTTTTTCTTAGTTTGTCAGTTTGCAACTAGAAGAATTATAGGTCATTGTTTTAAGTTGTTTTTTAATAGAAAGAGTCTTTCGTCTTTGGTTAATGTTTTAGCCTTTATTATCGTATATTCTAGTTTATATTTTTTGAGTACTTTTGTAATTCACCATGGTGTCATTAAGTAGGTGTTTCTTGACCGCCAATCTGCGGAATATTCTTCAATAGGTCTTTTTATTTTCTTTTTTCATTCTATGACAGCCTTTAATGAATAGTGAGCACATCATCATATTTTTCTATTTCTTAATGGAAATCATTCAGGTGGTGTATGTTGTATTAAAAAAGTTTCATCTCAAGGAATCTTTTTATCATTTTTTTTGGGGCTATTTGATAGTAGTTTAAATATAGATTTTTGAGTGAACATTAAATCTTATTTTAATGTATTAAACTATTGAAATTTTTAAATCTCAGATTTTGTTATCTTCAACTTGTTTTACTTTAATAACTAATTTTCTTTCTGGAATATTTTTTTCATTGTCATCTTTCTTTAGGAATCAGATTTCTTCATCGTTTATGTCTTTTATTGGTATTTCAATTTCTTCTCATTCACTAGGAAAATCCTCTAGTAATGAGGTTATTAAATAGCTAATAGTTTCACCATCAAATTCCTCTTCATCAAGTCATAGCTCTTCGAATGTTATTTTGATTTCTTCCAAAAATTCATCGATTCTCACAAATGGTGATACATTCCAAGAATTTTTTCAAATTTTTCTAATTGGATTAATTTCTACGTCGTTTTCATCTTGTATATTTCCAAATATTTCTTCAATGATATCTTCAAGTGATATGATTCAGTCTACTCATCAGTATTCATCCATAACTAGGGCGATATGTTTATGTGAAGTTTTGAATTTTTCCATTGCAACGTCTATTGGTGTTGGTGATGGAATTTTGTGAATTGGGTATAAAACTAAATCTCTTAGTTTGGTATTTCATCCGTGTTTTTTGGATAAATTTAATAATTCTTTGAGAGTTACTACCCTGTCTGCATCATCTATACGCTCATGATATACTGGAATACGTGTATAGTGGAATGTTAAGAATTTTTCAATAGCTTGATCTATTGTTAAATTGTCGTGTACGGCGCAAATTCTTACTCTTGGTGTCATTGCTTCTCATACTGTAATATCGCTGAAGTTTAACATTTTTTTGATATTTTCATATGTATCTTCTTCCACTGCGTCAGATTCCATTGCTCTTTCAATAAAAGCTTCAACTTCTTCTTGAGATATTTCTTGTTCATTTTCAGCTTTTTTTGTAACTTTTCTGGTTAATAAACTTAAACACCAAATAATTGGAGTTAAAATTTTGGTAAAGTAGAAATAGAATGGAGATATTTTTAAAGATAATTTTTCTGCATTTTGTTGTGCATAAGTTTTTGGAACAATTTCTCAGAAAATTAATATCAAAATCGTTACAATTGCAGTAGCAATTCATACTATAAGTCATTGGTTGAAATGGATTCTTTCTGCTATACCAATCGAAATAGTTGTAGCTAAGGATGCTGATCCGATATTTACGATATTATTTCATATAAGAATAGCCATTAGGACTTTATCGTTTTCTCTTTTGCAGTATCTTAAGTATTTTGCTCAGCGTTTATGTTGCTTTGAAAATGTATCTACTTTATGTTGTGGAATGGAAGTTAGTGCTGTTTCACTCCCTGAAAAGAACATAGAAAGCAGGATTAATATTATGAAGCTAATTATCGAAAACGGGTCCATTTGTTTATAAATTTTCTGTTATAATGATAAAATGTATTTTATTTTTTTTGGGGTAGGTTTGTTAATCAACTTTGCATCAGATTTCGATTAGGTGATCCTTGATCTCATAAAAACTATTTAATTCAGTTTTACAATTATTTTCTATTGTTTCAGAGTCTAATCCATTTCGTGATGATTGTTTTTCTGCTATTTCTTTTCTTAATTCTTCTCTCATTTCATCAGTTCGTGATGGATCTATCTCTTTTTCTATTATACAATCGGCGATTTCAAAATACTTATTGCAAGACTCTGCGTTGTATTTTTTTAAACTCTCTGTGTTTATTATTTCTGTCTTTTTATCTCAGCATCAAACAATCAAAAAAAGTAGTGGTAAAAGTCCAATAATTGCAATCTTTTTCATAAATTTCTTATTTGATTTAAATAAAATTATATGAAATTTATATAGATATTTTAGTAAGAATTACAAATAAATTTTTGTAAATAATCTATTTTTGTTGTTTTATCCATTTAAGAATTTTTTCTAGATAATCATGATAAGTTAAATTTTTTAGAATTTTATCGATATTTTCGGATATTTCTTTATAATTCTTTTCATTTACTGCTTTTTCTTGACCGATAAAATCATATGGAATTTTTAAAAGTACGCGTGGAAATTTATATTTTGATGATATAAATTCAATTCATCGGCTTTCCATATCAAAATACTTTTCATCATTTTTTGTTCAGATTCCTTTTTTTAATTTAGGTTTTTCTAAAATTATATTTTCACTGCAAAAACATGTTTTTAATGGAGCTATTTCTAAAAATGGAGGAATAATAAATTCTTTTTTTGTGTGTATGTTGATAATATTTGCTATTTGAATTGGTTCGGCTTTTAGTTCATTTATTGAATTTCGGTATCCACAAATTCATATATTTCGTATGAAAATTGGCTCTGGATTTTGAGTTAAGTAATGTTCAAGAGATGATATTGCATTGTAGTTTCATATTCAGCAACACAAAAAATCTATGTTCAAATTTTCTTTTAGATTCGCTGATTTAATTCATTCTTTAATGGATTTTAATTCATTTGGAGTGGCTGAAACTACTAGTATTTTCATTTATTCAGATTTTTGTAAATTGTATTTTGTGTATATGAAATTTATTGAGTAATTCAATCTAAAAATGTTATTAGAATTGAAAAGAAGATAAAAAATACTATAAATTTTATGTGATTTTTATCCTTATAAAATATTGAAAAATGAATGCTACTAAAGTTGTGAAAAAAGAGAATACAAAAGAAAAATGAAAAAAAGTAAAAAAGTCTGACTTGAAGCAAAAAATTGTGTCTGGTAAAAGTAGTAAACTATCAAATCCAGTGAAAGATATTGAAATAAAGTGAGATAAAGTACTTGAAAAAGTCGAAAAGATGGTTGAGAAAGATTGGGAGGTTACTGAAAATGATATAAGAAAGAGAAAAAGTGAAAGAAAACCTGATGATTATAAGGATGTGAATTTGGATGTTATGTTGTCTAGAATCTCAGAGCAAAGTAAAGCTAAAAAAACTGGTTCTAATTTTGCAAAGAATTTTCTGTATTTCTTATATTTCTTAATAATTATTGCTATTCTTATATTTGTGGCAAAGTGGTTATTATTGTCACAAAATTGATAATTAATTCGTTATGATATATGAATATTTGTTATTTTTCTTGAAAATAGTGCTTGATAATATGTGAAATATTTATATTACTAACTTTAGTTTAATATATAAATAATAATTATGTGAAAAGAAGAATTTGATTTAATTCAAGAAGTACAGCAAGGAGATTTAGATTCTTTTACTCCTCTGTATGAGATGTATTTTCAGAAGATTTATTCTTTTTTGCTTATGAAAGCAAATGGGAATGTCCATCTTGCTGAAGATGCTACTGCTTCTACTTTTATTAAAGCGTTTGAGAATATTGAAAAATTTTCATTGGAAGAACCTGAATCTTCTTTTAGTGCATGGTTATTTAGTATTTGATACCATTCATTACTTGATTTGTTGAAGAGATATGAGTATGAAAAATTTGATGAAAATGATAATACTGTTTCATGAAATGTGGATTATCTTGATTATTTCCAAAAGCATATTCAATCTGAACAAATATTAGCATATTTGGATGAATTGTGATGAGATAAAAAGGATTTGTTTATATTGAGAATATGGAATAATCTCTCCTATGATGAAATATGAGAAATATTATGAAAGCGTAGTTCGACGTGTAGAAAAGATTTTTCTAGATTGATAAAGAAAATTGCCAATCATTTTAAGCATTGGATTGATGATTAATTGATCAGATTTTATTATATTTTAATATTCAAATGTCTCAAATTAAAAAAACTGCAAAATCTATATCTGATGAATTTAAGTGAGATGAAAAGAAAATTGTTGATATGTTTTTGAATGAGCAAAATCCATCATTTAAGGCTGACGATAATTTTAAAAAGAAGCTGGATTCCAAGATTTCTGAAAAAATTAAATATGCAAGAGAACAAAAATTGGATACTGAAACTATGAATTCAATACCTAAGAGATTGAAATGGAGAATGTACTTGACGGGTTATGGATATGCAGTTGTAAGCTTTGTAGCACTATTTTTGATATGATTCTGTACGAATATATTTACTTGAACTATAAAAGTGCCGGCTAAGTATACTTATCTAGATGAGATTAATGCTTTTTGAAATTTAGAAGATTGAAAGAAATTGGCTTATAATTATAATGAGAATGTTGCGAGTAATTTTTCCTATGATAGTAATGATGATGTTTATGATGAAGATATGGAGATTGAGGAATCTTTAGATTCTGATAATTCAGCTAAATCATTAGTAAAAACTAACTCAGCTGTGATGACTGCGTCTAAATGATCTGATATGGTTGATAGTAGTAATTCTGATGATGTTGTAGCTAGTGATGAATGATATAATTTGTATAATAAATTTATGTATGATAAGACATATCGTTTTTCTTATAAATCTAAAATATTTCCAAAATTAAGTGAGAACTACCCTGTTTATAAGGTTGATTGAACGTTGGTTTCATATAGTACTCCAAAGCAGTTGTTTAAGAATCTAAAAATTTGATGAGTTTCTTTGAAAAACTTTTCAGATTTAGAAATGATGAGGTTTGAAATGAGTGAGAAGGTTGAAAATTGATATACTATAATTTTCGATAATCGTACGCAAAAACTTTCATTTTATCCAAATGAATCTTGGAAAGCGTGAGATTTTCAGTGAACTTTGCCTTCTAAGAAAAAAATAGTAAAGGTTGTTGAAAAAGAATTAAAACTATTGTGAGTGTCTCTCAAAGAATATGGGGATGGAGAAGTAAATGTAGATGATTTTGATGAAAATATGTGAATTATTCAGGTTTTTTACCCGTTTAAATTAAATTGAAAATATGTTTGGAATGTAGAAGAAAATAAACAAATCTGAATGGATATAGCTTATGATTTGAATCTTGGAAAAATTGTTTATATTAATAATATTGATATTGCTAAGTATAATGCATCTGATTATGTTACATTAGATAAATCTGATTTGGAGAGTAGAATTGAAAATGGTGGATCTTATTTTTCTCAATGAGCTTTGCATGAATATTCGACGTTGGTTATGTTAGATTCTATGGAAATAGTTTATTTGGAGAAAGTATATGAAAATTGAGATATTTATTATGTGCCTGCTATAAAGTGAGTTGTTTCAACTTCATTGGAAAACTATAATGGACCTGAAATAATTTTTCAAGAAATAGTACAATAAAAACACAAATAAATGTTTTTATATTGTAATGTTGTAAAATGCAAGAATGGAAGTTGCCTCCTAAAATTAAGATTATTGAAGCATTATCTGCTGTGGCTGATGAGAGAGTTGTTATTGATGCATTACTTCCAAATGAATGAAAATGTTTTTCTGTAAGTACACCATGAAAGACTTATACTATTTTGTATGATGAGAAGAATAACACAATATCTTCAAATGATAGTGGTTCCGTAAATCAGAGTTTTTTGTGATATCCTACGATAGCTTTTCTTTTGAAAATATGAAAGTTAAAATTTGATAAAGATGTTTTAGTTATGCTGGAAAATATAGATTGGTTAAAATTGAAAGTTCAGGTAAATAAGGATTATGAGTCTTTGTTTCGTTTATTGCTCTGAAATATGCATATGAAATGATATAATGTAGATTATCTTATTGCTCAAGTTGATGAGATTTATGAACAGTTGAAAAATTTACATTTGAAAATGAAATAGTTTTAGTACCTTTTAATTTATCGAATTTTGTATTTAATATGAAAATAAATGAGTTATTAAGTATATTGTTGCAGAATTGTATTGATAATAAATACAAAAAAATGTACATTTGTTGAAATGGTGGTAGTGGTAAAACAACACTTAGTTGCAGTATTTGAAAAGAAGCAGAAAAATATGGAAATGTTAATATAATATCCTGTGATGATTTTCTTGTAGATACAAATTTAAGGAAAAATGCTATTATTCGTCGGAAAGAAAACTGAAAAGATTATTCGTATAGATATACTTCATCTAATTTTGAATCATATTTTTTTAAGAATATTTATGAATTAATTTATAATATAGACCATGGAGTAGATTGTTTTTATTTTTCCAAAAGATACAAGGAGAATAATGGTATAAAAAAGTTATTTTCAAATTATTTTCTTACAATTATTGAAGGAGTAGGAACCGCATTTCTAGAAAAAGATGATAAATCTTTTAAAATTTTTTTAAAATGTAGTATGGAAAATGAAATAAAAAGAAGACAGATGAGATTTGAAGAAAAAAATGCATCTAAAATTGGATTATATGATGAAAGAAGAGATAGTTCATATAGAACCAACGTTTTGGTACATGAAAATGAGTTTGATTTAACTATTTTGAGTAATGAAGATTTCACTTATGAGATTGTTAAATAAAATTAACTGCTTGAAAATTTTATTCTAAACTATATTTATATACGAGTTTTTTAGCCTTATTATTCTTTAAAATGCCGAGAGTAGAACCTGCTATATTATGAATAGACCGATGAAGCAAATACATTTGATTGGCTTATACACATGAGTCAAATGATATAATATTTCCAGTTGGTTATTTAATAAATGATCAAATGATATATTTTCATATTGCTGATTTAATTCAGAGATATCATGTAAAGACTATTGTACTTTGATGGCCTAGTAAGCAGAAAGATATTCAAGAAAAAATTACTAAATTTATGACTTCATTAAATTATATTATTGAAAAGGATGAGATTACTATTGAAACGATTGAGGAAGATTATACTAGTGTTGAGAGTGGTGAACTTATTTCTAATTTTAAAAAGAATGAAAAAACTGATACAATTAGTGCTATGTTAATATTAGAGAGGTGGAAAGCTAAAAATAAGAGTTAATTTTCTGATTTATTGATTGCTAATTTATTTTCATATTTCTGAGTTTTTTCCGTAACAATGATTGTGATAGGTAGAACTATCATTTCATAGATTACTTTTAATACTATTTGTGTGAGTATCATTATAAATAGTGTGTTGGTTGGCATTGTGCCTATGAATGCAAGTGGAATAAATATTCAACTATCTACTGTTTCTCATGCTAAAGATGATATTATAGCTCTCCATCCAAATCATTTGTTGTCATGTGGATGTTTAGCTTTCATTTTTTGAAACACTTTATCGTTTACAAAGTCTCAGATTACATATGCTAGTAAACTTGCAAATAGTATTCTCCATGTGTTTCATAAAACTGTTGAATAAGCTTCTGCATTTGTAAAATATTCTGGAGCTTTCATATTTATCACTGCCATGAATGTCAAAGACATTATCAAATTACATGCGAAACCCATATAACAAGTACTTCTACTTCGTCTATATCCGTAAACTTCACTAAAAACGTCTGATAAAATATATGTAATTGGAAAAATTATAATGGCTCATGTCATTGTGATTCAGAATGGTAGTGCTATTTGTCTTCATGTAATTACATTACTGACTAATAAAGCTGCTATGAATATTACGGTTAGAATAAGTTTTAATGAACTATGTGGTTTTCAGAGTTCTTCCTTTAATTTATGTCCCATTATTTATTTCATTTGATAAATCTCTTATTAATATCAATTAATAAATTTTTGTGATATAATTATATTTATGAATGGTTTTGTTTTAGATTATTTCGTATTTACCAATGATGTCATGAAATACATTCCAATAATTTTCTTCTATATTTTCCTTTTTACCAATATAATTGTATGGTGATTCTTGTATAGCCATTCATGGTTCTTGTTCTATTACGTATCATTTATTTGTTGGAACAGGAGTTCGGTTTCCTTCGTATCGTTCTTCTCGTTCAAGATATTTTTTCGATCATTCCTTTATCAGATAAAAACTTTCAACAAATATAACAAATCATGTATCATTAAACAATTTAGCATTTTCTCTATATTTATTTAAATAGTATTCGTCGTTATTTAGTTCGTAATCTCAATATTTTTTAGGAATGAATGAATAGTATGTCAATTCTCATGATGATATACTTATTATTCGTTGATATTCCCCTGTATGATTTATTTGTAATCAATAGAACTCATTATAATAAGATTCTTTTCCGTTTAATTTCGTGTATCATGTTTCGTAATTGACAGTAATAATATTTTTATCTATCCTGTCATGTGTGTTGTTTATATCGTTTGTATCGTTTGTTTCAGTGTTTAGTTTAGAAGATTTATATAACATATTCATTATGTATCATCTTATTTCATCCATTAGTGGATCAGATTTTTCATTCATAATTCAATCTTTTTGTAATGCTTTCATATGATTTAAATAATATGGAGTTCATCATTCATATTTATTTCAATATAATAATCTGGAAAGTAGTGCTGAAAACTCAGCCCTTGTTATCTTGTCATTTGGTCTAAAATTTTGTACTCATTGTCACATTAATCATAGTTGACAACTCTCTGTAATAGATTGTATTAAATTAGGAGCTAAATTGCTATCTAAGAACGAACAAGATTTTGATGTATCTGGAATTTTACCTAAAATATTTTTTGCATAATTACTAATCATTTTAGCCATTTCAGCTCTAGTAATTTTTCATTTCATATTAGCTTTTTCAATGGTTGGTTGTGTTGTTATTCAATTTTCATATGCCCAATAATATGCATTTATTAATTCGTCAGAATAGCTTGAAACTTTTGTTGGTCTAATTGTTAATATTGTGATAATAACTATTGATATTGTTATGATTGGTATTTTATTTTTCATTTTATATTTTTACAAGAATAAAAGTTTGACTATAAATTAAGAAGTTTCATCGTTCCTTTTTTAATTGCTTTTGAAGTTTTACTACATGTATCAGCGATTCTTACACGATTTAGATAGTCTTCTCGTGTTAAGTCTGGGCATAATTGCATAATTGCTAAATATGCAGTTTCTATCAATTTTTGTTCTTTTTCTTCTAATGAGAAAAACCATTTTTGAGTAAGATTTTTTTTCTTCCACTCTAAGAATTCTTTACTTCTTTTTTTAATAAATTCTTTATCATCTTTGCTTAGTTTTTTTACTTTTAGTGCTGATTTTTTAGTAGTTGTTTCTTTTTTAGTCGTTGTTTCTTTTTTAGTCATGATATATTATTAGTTAATTAAAAATAGTTATTATTCAGACTTTTAATCAATTTTTATTAATTCATATTTTGTACTTCATAATCATAAACTTTCTGCATATTCTGTAATATGTCTTCATTTTCTAGTATCAATTCTTTCTTCTATATCTTTGGTTCATTCTTCGTGAGTGGACCGTATAGCATCAAGAAATGCTTGATCGTTTGCGACGGGGTCTAAACTACCAAAAATTCCGATATCTGCAATAACGGGATCTCATTGATGAGCATCACAGTCACAGTCTAAACTAATAGCGTTAGCTACTGTGATATAAAGGATTGGTTTATTATTTTCTTTTAAATAATCTGCAACTGCTGTGGCTGCTTCTGCCATACTTTCTATGAAATCTCATTGTTCATATTTTACTTTCCAGCATTCATCTGGGTCTTCAGTTTGTCCACAAGAATGGATATAAGCTTTTCAATTACGTGAGGCAATTCAGATTGATTGATTTTTTAGATTAGCTCAAAATCATCACATAGTGTGTCATTTTCAATGAGCTAAATTTAATATGCTATCGTAATTTTTAAAATTTTCTCAGATAATGTCGTATTTTAAGTGTTTTCATTTATTTACTGGAATCTTAAATTCTCAATTGGCATCCATAATATCTACTTCTGCGAATGAAGTGAATCAATGTTCCTTGGCTACTTCCATATGATCTTCTGCTGTATTCCTAGCTCAATCATAAGCCGTATTACATTCAATTATTGTTCCATTCAATTTCTTTACCAAAGGTTCGATTAAATCAGCCTTTAAATATCATTTGGAACCTCTTTCTCATGTAGAAACTTTTACTCAGACCTTTCATTTCAATTCTACTCATAATTTTTCATAAATTCTTATTAAAGATTCAGGCGTGATTTCTTTTGTGAAGTAGACTTTTGATGGCATGTGATACTCATTTTTAGGGTAAAATGTAATTATAACATAATGATTGTAGGATTTAGTATGAAAATTTCAAATAAAAATGTCTTGTTTTTGATTAATTGAATTTATATAATTAATTTATAAATAAAAAGGCGAATCGGTGAAGCCTAAGATTCACTGAAAAAATAAAATAATTTGATTATGCATGAAGCATTAGATTCAATTAATTTTGGTCCTCCTTGGGTTGAGTATTTGATTTTCTTTGTGATTAGCTTCGTGAATGTGTTCTTACAGAATTTGAAGGATATTTTTGTCATCAAATCTACAAAATTGAAAGCTGCTTTTGTAGGGACGATAACTTCAATTTTCTATGCAACTGTTGTCGTACTAATTGCAAAGCATGGATGGATTTCCGTGATTATCATCGCATTTACTCATTTCTGTGGTATTTATACTGCAAAAATGTTCGGTGAGTTCTTGGAGAAAAAAGGTTATCTAAAGAAAGGCGTTTAGGTATGGGATTATATCTCGTACCTTTTTTATATTTGTTTGCATTTTTATGGATTTTTTATATATTTATTGTGTACCTGTTTTAGGTTGTGCGATACATTAATTCTTTTGTCATAACTTTGACTCTCGTTGTGAAACGGGAGTCATTTTTCTTTATTTTTAGGTTAATATTTGTATAATGTGGTTTGTGTAATTTATCATTAAAATAAGATGAAAAGTCTGAAAAAGGAAGAGAAGATATTACTTATTCTGACAATTGTATTAGCTATTGTTTCAGCTTTTGTTATTTTGATAAAAGGTAATATTTATACTGTTTCTTTTGACTTAAATGGAAAGCTGTATGAAACCTATAATTTAGTTGTTGAAGATTCAAATGTTGTAGAAATATTAGATGTGAAGGTTGAAAATGATAAATATCGAGTAACTATTAAATCTAAACAACCTGGAAAAACTTTTGTGACTTTGCATTTTAAAGATTTTCAAATGGGTAAGGCGATTTATGTACACAAATCTATGATTATAACAGAGGATACTTATTTTGGTAAAAGTAGTTGGTGTGAAGTTTTCCCTATTTGCTTTACAATTTTTCTCTCCTATATTCTTTATATGTTAATTAGTAAGTATAGAATAAGTGTAAGGGAAAATCTGTATAAATATAGAAATATAACTTATTTATGAGTGATAATATTTGTTTCATTTTTTGCTTTGAGTAATTTCATTTCTATTTTTAATTACAATTGAGCCTATGATACTATTAATCAATCTATTAGTTCTATGGCTAGTTTTTCTATGTTTTTATTCCCTATTGCTTTAATTACTTTCATTTTTGTAACTATAAGTAATATTGTGTTGATTAAGAAAGAATGATTTTCTTTGAAAAATCTATTTGGTTTATTTATGTGAATTTTTTTGTGTGTGTCCACATTTCTACTTGACTGGATATATGGAATTTTGTTTAGGTCACAAATAATTGATATTTTTAATCAGAATTGACCTGGACCTTATATTTATAATTTTGTAGAATCTTTGATTTATTTATCAGTTGTTTATTTAGAATGCGTATTTATTAGTACCGTTGTTATTGCACTAAAGGCGGCTAGAAGAATACCAAAATTTGATAAAGATTATATGATTATACTGTGATGCAAAATGAGAAAAGATTGAAGTCTAACAAAACTTTTAAGAGGAAGAGTCGATAAAGCAATCGATTTTAGGGATAAACAATTGAAATCTATATGAAAAGATCTGATTTTTGTTCCTTCTGGTGGTAAAGGTAATGATGAGATTATATCTGAGGCTGAAGCTATGAAAAATTATTTATTGAAAAAATGAATAGATGAAAAGAATATTTTGATGGAAGATAAAGCCACAAATACTTATGAAAATATAAAATTTTCAAACAAATTAATAGGTGATAAAAATGCTAATATTGCATTTTCAACAACCAATTATCACGTATTTAGAGCTGGATTACTTGCTGCGGAACAATGATTATATTTTGAGTGAATCTGAGCAAAGGCAAAAAGATATTTTTGGATTAATGCATTTATCAGAGAATTCGTGTGAACATTATATACAGAAAAAGAAAAGCATAAAAAAATCATTGCTTGTATTATATTGCTTATAATTTTCATGATTTCAGTTACTTATTTTGCTAATAATATTTAATATTATTTCATGTTTTGCTGCATCATCCATCATTTCATAATCCATTTATCTGGAAGAATTGATGCTGTAAAATGTATGAATTTTGCATAGATTCATGGAATTGAAATATCTTTTCATTTTAATGCATCTTTAAGTGCTTTATTTGCTACGAATTCTGGGGTAACCATTTGGTTATATTTTCTTGGAGCTATTTTTGCTCAGATTTCTCATCTTTTGAAAAAATTGGTCTGAATTCGAGATGGACATACTGCTGTCACTTTTATTCATTTACTTTTTAGTTCTATATTCAATGCTCTTGAATAATTTTTTACAAATGACTTGGTCGCTGCATAGATATTTAAATACGGTAAAGGCTGAAAACTAGCAACGGAAGCTATATTGATAATGTGTGAATTTTTTTTCATGTAAGGAATACAGGCTAGTCGCATACCAACTATACCTGAGACATTTAGGTCTATCATATTGATAGAATCTTCAATATTTAGAACAGTATATGATCAGAATTTACCATATCAAGCGTTGTTTACTAGAAATTTGATATTTGGTTTTTCTTTGGATAATTGTTTAGAGAATTTTAAAATCTGATTTTTGTCTGAAATATCGATTGGATATGGCTTTATTTTCGCTCAGAATTCTTTTTTAAGATTTTTTAATCTTTTTTATCCCTGGCTAATGCCCAAATTTCATCAATATCATTTTTTTGGATAAGTAGTTGAAGAAATGCTTTTCATAGTCAACTACTTGCTCATGTTATTATAGCAACTTTTATTTTTTGTTTTTCTTTTGCCATTTTGGTTTTAAACATGTTAAATTTTATACTATAACTTTGCAATTTATTCATTTTTTGTGGTAGTCTTCTTCCCGGTTTTTTAATTCATTTTTCTTTTTGTCTGAAATATTACAATAAATATCATCAAGATTCAATTCTATTCAATCTTTTAATTCTAGGTTATCCTTAATCGCCTTTACTCAGTTGTCTCAGATTTTATTATGTGCTAAATCTATTGTCATTCACTGTTGCAATCTATCTTTCCATTCTTCTGCTATTGCCATGGCTCATTCATCTCAGATTTGATTAATACGTATTGAAATATCCATTCACGGTTGCAAACTCTCCTTCCGCTCCTCTGCAAGTATTTTTATTCACTTTGCTCAAATATTATTTTCCATTAAATTAATTTTCATTCAGGGTTGTAATTTGTTCTTCCGATTTTTTGCTATTTCTTTTACTCAATCATCTCAAATATTATTATGACTTAAATTAATTTCCATTCACGGTTGTAAACTATCACTCCACTCTTCTGCTAATACTTTTATTCAATTACTTCATATATTGTTTCTAGTTAAATCAATTATCATTCATGGTTGTAACCTGTTTTTCCAATTTTTTGCTAGAGCTTTTGCTCATTTTGTTCAAATGTGATTACTTTGTATATCAATTTTCATTCACGGTTGTAAAACGTATTTCAGTTTTTCTGCTAGAGCTTCTGCTCATTCTGCTCATAGTTCTTGGTAAAATATATCAATCTCCATTCATGGTTTAAATTCTCATTTTCGATTTTTTATTTCTTTTACTAGCATGTTCCCTTTTATTCATATGAAGTGCATGATGTTATTATAGTTATTATTTGGGAGAACTGTTTCAGGATTTCCTCTGTAGAGGATGATTTCATTTAAATATTCCTTATAAAACTTCTCTTTTGATATTCATTTTAGTTTATCAAGTATTTCTTTTTCTGTTTGTGATAATCAGTTTATAAAATCCTGCTTATTTTCTTCGTATTGATTAATTAGATTTAAAAAATCATCTCTGTTGTGATATGTCCAAAAATTAACTTCCTTCTCTTTTCACTCTTTCTTATATTTTTCTCAAAACGCCAAAATCTTAGTTAAATCTTCCTGTTTCTCTTTTGGAAGGTGGTTCTTTAGTTTTTTTATTTCTGTTATTGCTTTCTCTTTTTCTGTTGTCATTTTGTTTTGTTATATTTTAAACATAAACTTCGCAATTTATTCATTTTTCTTGCTTAGATTTTGCCCAAACTTTTATTTCTTCTTTCTTTTTGTTTGAGATATGATTGTACGAAAGATACAACTTTACTCAATCTTTTAATTCTAATTTATCCATAATTGCTTGTGCTCAACCATCTCAGATGTTATTTTCTTCTAAATTAATCGTCATTCACGGTTTCAAACTATCCTTCCATTCTTCTGCTAGAGCTTTTATTCATTCATCTCAAATATTATTTTCCCATAAACCAATTTTCATTCAGGGTTGTAAGTGATTCTTCCATGCCTTTGCTAGAGTTTTTATTCATTCATCCCAAATTTTATTATCTCTTAAATCAATTATCATTCACTGTTGCAAACTATCCTTCCATTCCTCTGCTAGTGCTCTCACTCATTTATCTCAAATGTTATTTTTATGTAAATTAATTACCATTCACGGTTGTAAGCTATTCTTCCAGCCCTCTGCTAATGTTTTTATTCGCTCTTCTCAAATATTATTTTTTTCTAAGTTAATTGACATTCACGGTTGTAAGCTATTCTTTCGGCCCTTCGCTAGTGCTTTTATTCACTCTGCTCAAATCTTAATATTTAATAAATCAATTTCCATTCATAGTTTTAAGCTATTCTTTCGGCCCTTTACTAGTGCTTTTACTCATTCATCTCAAATACTATTTCATCACAAAAAAATCCCCATTCGTGGTTGTAAACTATCCTTCCATCCTTCTGCTAGCGCTTTTGCTCACTCTGCTCAAATGTTGTTAGTATATAAAATGATTCACGTTCGTGGTTGTAAATTATCCTTCCACTCTTCTGCTAGCGCTTTTGCTCATTCATTTCAAATGCTGTTCCATCATAAAAAAATTTCCATTCACGGTTGCATTTTTCATTTAAGATTTTTTATTTTTGTTTTTATGTCATCTATGTTTCCGTCGATATTTACTTTATTTTCATCTCTTTTGAAAGAACTTATTTTAGAATCTCAGCTATATACAATTCTTTCATATAGATACTCCCTATAAAATTTCTCTCTTGCTATTCATTTTATGTTATCTAATATTTCTTTTTCTTCTGGTGGCAATCAGTTTATAAAATTCTGTTTACTTTCTTCGTATTGACTAATTAAGTTTAGAAAATCATCTCTGTTATGTTCTTTCCAAAATTCGCTTTTCAGTTTTTCTCATTTCTTCCTATATTTTTCTCAAAACGTCAAAATCTTAGCTAGATCTTCCTGTTTCTCTTTTGGAAGATGGTTCTTTAGCTTTTTTATTTCTGCTATCGCTTTCTCTTTCTCTGTTGGCATTTTCTTTTGTTGTATTTTATACTAAAACATTACATTCTATTCATTTTTGTTTGTAAGATTCTACCCGAAACTTTAGTTTTTCTTTTTTTGGGTATGAGATATTATTCAAGTTCAGTGCCAATTTTACTCACTCTTTTAATTCTAGATTATCTATAATCGCTTGTACTCAATCATCTCAAATATTATTATGACTTAAATTAATTTCCATTCACGGTTGCAAGCTATTCTTCCACGATTCTGCTAGCGCTTTTGCTCATTCATCTCAGATGTTAGTCTGTCGTAATGTGATTTCCATTCACGGTTGTAAGCTATTCTTCCACGATTCTGCTAGTAATTTTACTCACTCTACTCACATATCGTTACCTGGTAAATCAATTTCCATTCACGGTTGCAAGCTATTCTTCCACGATTCTGCTAGTAATTTTACTCACTTTTTTCAGATTGCATTACCATTTAAATGGATTTTCATTCATGGTTGTAAATGATCTTTCCATGCCTCTGCTAATGCTTGTGCTCAATCATCTCAGATTTCATTTCGACTTAAATCAATATCCATTCATGGTTGTAAACTGTTTTTCCAATTCTCTGCTAAAATTTTTACTCACTCTACTCACATATCGTTACATGGTAAATCAATTTCCATTCACGGTTGTAAGCTATCCTTCCAGTTTTTTGCTAAATATTCTACTCATTCAACTCACATATTGTTAAATGTTAAATCAATTTTCATTCATGGTTGCAATTTTCATTTTAAATTTTCTATTTCTCTTTTTTTCTCATCCATTTTTCCTTTAATCATTATTTCATCATTATCTCTTTTAAAGAAGTTTTTCTCTGGATCTCCACTGTAGAGGATGATTTCATTTAAATATTCCTTATAAAACTTCTCTTTTGATATTCATTTTAGTTTATCAAGTATTTCTTTTTCTGTTTGTGATAATCAGTTTATAAAATCCTGCTTATTTTCTTCGTATTGATTAATTAGATTTAAAAAATCATCTCTGTTGTGATATGTCCAAAAATTAACTTCCTTCTCTTTTCACTCTTTCTTATATTTTTCTCAAAACGCCAAAATTTTAGCTAAATCTTCCTGTTTCTCTTTTGGGAGATGGTTCCTTAATTTTTTAATTTCTGCTATTGCTTTCTCTTTCTCTGCTGGCATTTTGTTTTGTTTAATCGACTAAAATTTCACATTTTATTCATTCTTCTTGCTTAGATTTTATCCAGGCTTTTAGTTCTTCTTTTTTCTTTTTTGTGATATTATTTTCTCTTAAATCTATTAATACTCGATCTTTAAGTTCTAGATTATCCATAATTGCTTGTACTCAGATGTCTCAGATTTTGTTTGTTCTTAAATCTATTTTCATTCAAGGTTTTAGACTATTTTTCCAGTTTTCTACCATTTCCCTTACTCAATCGTCTCGGATTTCATTCCATTTTAAATAAATTATCATTCATGGTTGTAAGTTATTTTTCCGATTTTCTGCTATTGATTTTACTCAATCGTTTCATATTGCATTTCTTCATAAAAAAATTTCCATTCATGGTTGTAAGTTATTTTTCCAATTTTCTGCTATTGATTTTACTCAATCATCTCATATATTATTTTCTCATAAATCAATTTTCATTCATGGTTGTAAACTATGTTTTCGCTTCTTTGCTATTATCTTTGCTCATTCATCTCATATATTATTTTCTCATAAATCAATTTTCATTCACGGTTGTAAGCGATTCTTCAGCTTCTCTGCTATTATTTTTGTTTGTTCTGTTAAACTTTCATAATTTCGTATATTAATTTCCATTCATGGTTTTGTTTCAAGAATTTCTATTTCGTCAACTTCCCCGTAGAAATGTATGTATTCTCTTTTGTATGAATTTTTTTTAGGATTTCCTAGGTAAAGTATTATTTCATTTAAATATTCTTTATAAAATTTTTCTTTTTTTATTCATTCAAGTTTTTCTAGTATTTTTACCCCTTTTTCTGATAATCATTTTTTAAATTCTTGTTTGCTTTCTTCGTATTGACTGATTAAGTTTAGAAAATCTTCTCTGACTAATTTATATCAATATTCTTTATCGTATTTTTTCCGGTATTCATCATGTTTTTTCCAAAATTCTTCTTCCATTTTTTTTCACTCTTTCTTAAGCCATTCTCAATATGCTAAAATCTTGGCTAATTCTTTGCGCTTTTTCATTGGAAGATAGCCTCTTAGGTTTTCGATTTCTTCTATTCATTTTTCTTTTTCTGTTGCCATTGTTTTTTATAAATTTTAAACTCTTTTAATTGTATTCATATTCTATTTTTATGCAAAAATTTGGGGACTTTTTTCTTTTTCTATTGAAAAAATAGATTTTTTATTTATTTTTTAGCTAGCATTTTTTATTTTTATAATATTTTTTGCTATGAAAATTAGAACTTTTTGACTTGTTGCCCTATTAGTGGCTGGTGTTTTAACTCTTGCTGGTTGTGGAAAAACTGAAGCTCCTGCAGAGAATCTTGAAATCGCAAATCCTGCATCCGTTTATTGTGAAGAAAACGGGGGAACTTTAGTTCTTGAAGGTTGAGAATGACTTTGTATGTTCCCTGATGGAAGTTATTGTGAAGAATGGTCTTATCAGAGAGGTGAATGTCAACCTGGAGAAATTATGTATAATACTGTTTCAGATGAAGAGATTCCTGAACCAACTGTAGCTGCTTCTGAAATTTATTCTGAAGAAGATATATTAGCTGCTCAAGATACAATTATGAATGTGATGAATAATGAATGGGAAGTTAAAGTTGAATGAGTTGAATTTGCTTATGCTGGTGATGATGTATCTGCAAGCAATCTTGAATATTGTCAAAGTTTAAATCCTGAAGTTTCAGAATGTGCAGTGTTTACTACTAATTTTTATATACCAGAACAGGATGTGCAAATGGCTTGAGCTTTTGAACCTAATACTAATATAACTGGTTGGAGTTGGTTCTTAAGTAGAAATGAAGCTGGAGAATGGGAGGTTTTGAGTAATGGATTTGGTTAATATTTAGTATATAAGGAAAGAGGCCTTCTTTTTTAGGTCTTTTTTTTGTTTGCTTTAACTAGAAAAATAATTATCAAATTATTGTCTTGTTTTAGAAGTTGTCTATACAAAAATGGAAAAAAAGATTTTTGAATATTTTTCTTTCTATCAAAATGAGATTTTACCAAAAATAATGACAATCCCTGAGGTTACGCAGAAGGATTATTGATATCATTGACTTCTAACGCATACTGAATGAGTGGTCTTTCGCTGAATATATTTTGCCGTTTCTATGGATAAAAATCCGATTCCTGTGATTTTTGCTTGTGCTTGTCATGATTTAGCTAGAACAAATGATTTAGATTGTCTGAAACATTGACCAAATGCGGTGCCTATAGCTGAGAATCTGATGGATATGTTTGATGATTTATTGTCTGTTGAAGAAAAGGAAATGGTAAAGTATGCTGTTAAAAATCACACGATTTGAACTGTGGCTCCTGATTATGTTTCTGCTTGTTTACGAGATGCTGATAGAGTACGTTTATCTTGGGAAAAGGGTTATAAGGAAAAATTTTTTAATACTGAACCTTGAAAGAAAATAGCATCATGAAATCCTAGAGATTTTTTGGAATTTGAAAATAGATGTTTGTGACGTGGTAAAGATGTGGATAATGAATGAGTTTTATGCTCTAAAATTTAATGATAAATATTTTTAGAAGTCTGATTTATATTACCTTTATGAATGACTAATTGCTGGATCTTTGATGATATTTATTGAGAGAGTATTTGTCGTGAGTTAAAATTAATTATGCCTCGACTCTCCTACCCTGTTACTAAAAATATTGATAATCCGATTCCATATCTATCTGAAATTAAGAATTGAGATTTTATTGTTTTGGATAATTTTTTCTTTTGGGAGGGAAGAGAACAGCCTTTGTGAGACGATTTTCTTTGGCAGTATTTGAAGCTTGATTATAAATGTAAAATTATTTGCATTTCAAATTATGGTGAAAGAAATATTCAAAGATTTCCACAATGGTATAAAACATACTGTAAATGAGATATCATCGGATTTGTACCGACAAAAAGCTGAAAAGGAATCGCTGATTTAATTTGAAATCTAGAAGAAAAATCTGATTAATACTTGTAATACAAATAAATTTGAATATTAGTAGTTATTGAATTTTATTTATTAAATAATTTCACATGAAAAAATTATTATTATTCTGATTTTTATCTTTTTTTTGCCTAAATCTTTTGTGATGTGGGTCAAAAAGTGATGAAGATATGGTTGTACCACCGTTAACTAATGATGTTTTGTTGGATTTAGCGGCTCAAGCTTTACCATGTGAGGAATGACAAGCTTTCGCTAATTTTGCAATATTATGAACGTGAGTAAGTAGTCAATGAAATTTAATGTATTATTGAGTTGATGAAGTTATGTGATATATACCTAATAATGAATGAGATGCTTTGAAAAGTACATGCTATAGAATTTCTCCAATAGCTATGGAAATTCATCAATCTGATAAGTGATTTGAGTTGGTAAATGTAGACGAAGTTGAAGATTATGTTGGAGATTTCTTAATTGAGGATTACAGTCCTGAATTTGATGGTTGAAAATTAGATGAGGCTGTTAAAAAGATATTCTCTTCTAAGGCTTTTACCGTTTGGCAACAAAGAGATTATTGGGAGCATTTTACTGATTATGGAGATGCTAATAGAAAAAGTTTTGAAGATAGAGCTTATGAATATTTCGGTATTGAAGTTCCTGA
>CAMJDC010000015.1 GCA_946404285.1 uncultured bacterium
AGATTTATGAGATAAATGTGTAGCGAATGGAGAGAAACCATATTGTTGAAACTGAAAGATAGAAGAGTGAGAGAATTGTAAGAATTGTCCAGCAGATGTATGAGAATGTGCAGCATATTGTTGAAATTGAGAGATAGAGACAGTAGAGACATGTAGTAATTGTGAGAAAGATGTATGAAAATGTAGTGCAACATGCTGAAACTGAAAGATAGAACCAGCGGAGACATGTAGTAATTGTAGTAAGGACGTGAAACAATGTAGGAATGAGACGTGTTGAAATTGAAGAGTAGATACATGAGCATGAGAGGAATGCGATAATTGAAGTATGAATGGAAAAGATAAGAAATGTACGAAAATGTGTACGAAATATGATCCTAATAATCCAGAATGTTGAGATGGAAAGATATGAAGTGGAGAGGATTGTAAAACATGTCCAGTAGATTTATGAGATAAATGTGTAGCGAATGGAGAGAAACCATATTGTTGAAACTGAGTTTTGGACAAATGAGAGGAGTGTGACCCAGAAGATAAAAAGAAGGAAAATTGGTGAAGATATGGTTGTTCAAATTCATGTCACGCAGTAAATAGTAATGAGTCTAAATGTAATCCGGAATATGATTGACAGATTTTATTAGATTTATTTAGGTCAGATAAACTTTGTTTAGAATGATTAATTGGAAGTTTTACTTTTAGTACAAATATTTGGAGTTGGTCTTGTTTTAATGGAAATGAGTCTGTTTTATGTTCTGCAAATAAATCTATATGTTGAGATTGATTTGTAGTAGAATGAGAGGATTGTGAAACGTGTTCAAAGGATGTTAAAGATAAATGTATAGATGATTGAGAGTGAGAAGAAGAAAAGGAGGAAGAGTGTGATTGTGATAAATGTCCAGAGAAATGGTGAAGTATTTGTATAGATGATTGGGAGGAAGAGTGTGGTTGTGATAAATGTCCAGAGAAATGGTGAAGTATTTGTATAGATGATTGAGAGGAAGAGTGTGGTTGTGATAAATGTCCAGAGAAATGGTGAAGTATTTGTATAGATGATTGAGAGGAAGAGTGTGGCTGTGATAAATGTCCAGAGAAATGGTGAAGTATTTGTATAGACGATTGGGAGTGAGAAAATGAGTCTGAGAAGATTGATGAAAAAGAAAAATGTTGAAATGGAAAAATTGATCCATGAGAAACGAGAAAGAATTGTCCTCAGGATTTTTGATGGTCTGTAAAAAATATTGATTGTAAGGCGTGTCCTTGTGAATATTCTGATTTTGCCTCAGATTTGAGGAGGTGAGATTTAATACGTGCTAAATTATGGGATAAGAATTATCGCGTGTTTTATAATTATTCTAATACGATTAATTTGAATAACTTTTTGCGATTAATTCAAAAATAATGTACATAAATATATAATAAGGCAGGTGAGTTATTCATCTGTCTTTTTAATGGATTTTTTTAATGGAAAGTCTTCTAATGAAATGGCAGGTTCAAATATCATATTTTGTTGAATCTCATATTCTTTTAATGTTCAGATATCATCGGATAGTATTATATTAATTCATAAATTTTTCATTAATTGGAAATTTCATGTATCATTAACTGTGTAAGTAACGACTTCTTTCCCTAAATTTTTTGCTTTTTTGATGATTTCAGGTGTAAGTATATCATATGGAGCTAGAAAATATCTACTATTATTATCTCATATAAAATCTAAATCGTTTACGTCAAAGGTGTCTCGTCAAAATATTATATCAGGATCTGAATTTAAAACTTCTCTGGCAGCGTCAGAATAGCTAATGAAAATTACTCTATCTTGCATATTTAAATCTTTTACAGTTTGTATAATATCTCTAGTTTGTTCTGCTCAGAGCTTTTCATCATAGACTTTTATTTCAAGGAAATAATAATTAAAAAGTCAATCAATAAGTTCTAGCATCTTTTGTAATTTCATATATTTTTCTCCATTTACAATGGTGCAGTTTTTTTGAATCCAATCAAATTTAAGATTTCAGACTTTTTTATTTTTACAATTTGATGCATAAAGTAGGTCTCAATGTACGACTACATTTTCTTTATCTTTTGTATAGGATACGTCGAATTCGATTCAATCGGCTCATAATTCCTTTGCAGCTAAAAATGATTCTAATGTGTTTTCTGGGTGTCCATTTATTGCTCATCTGTGTCATATGAATTTTACTGGATTTTTATTGGAATTGGATTTTTTTTCATTTTTATTATCTCAAAATTCAAAAGATAGATAAGAGGAAAAGTAATTGTATATGGGATTATCTTTTGATAAATTAGATAAATTTTTAAATAAAAGGACATCTCCATCTTCAGATGAAACGGTGTATCTGTTGTTTTCGTAGAATTCAGAATTAGTGATTCATCGATTTCTATTTTTTTCTTGAGTGAATGTGTCGTTGTATGTGCCATCAATATCAATAAATCCGTGTCATACAAGTTTTTTTATTGAGTTATAAAAATCTGTATGCTGGATAATGTTGGAATTAATAGTTCCAGGTTCAATACCTGATCAAACTATAGTTGCTACGGATTTAGTATATCGATTTTTTTTGAATATATCATGTTCATTTTCTTCAACTGGATTCATTTTTCTGTGGTCTCATACGATTACTAATATTCATGAATCAAAGAATCCTAATTCTTTAAGGGATTCGTAAAATCTGTATAATTCATCATCTGCATATTTCAGTGCCAATTCTTCAGATTTTCAATATGGTACATTATAAGGTTTGTGGAAGGATATAGTTTGTAATCAAATAAAGTATTTTCATGTTTGAACTTGAATTTCTTGTAAGACCCTATCGTATAAATCTCAATCAGGGGCAGATTCAAAAGTATATTTTTTATTATTTTCAAATTCTTCTTCTCATATGATTTTTTGGAAACCAGCTCAAGATAGAAAACTTCTTTGTTGTAAAAACTTTAGTCCAGCTGCACTTATAAATGTCGTCATATATCATTGATTATTCAAAAATTCAGGAAGAGCTTCCATCTTTAGTTTATATCAGCTATAAGGGGTATTGTCAGCTTTCATGTTTATTAGAGGTATAACTCATAATAGTGTGGATATATGTGCTGTATCTGAAGTAGTTCAATTAGTTAGGAAATTAGTGAAAATAATTCAATCATTCTGAATTTTATCAAAATTTGGCATTTTGTTGTTTCATCACATGTTTGCTGAGTCTATGACAGACAATGATTCAGCGAATATTAATATGATATTCAAATCTTTTCATTCTCATCTTACGTTTGTTATATAATCTTCATATGATATAATTTCTTTTTCTTCATTTGTTAGTGTATCTAGATTATCAGATTCTTGAGGTTCGAATATTTTTTGTAAATTTAGTGAGAATATATTTTCTACTTGGTGTCTTTTTACATTTAATATGACAAGTGATATGTAAAAAAATGCATAAAAAATTGTACATATAGAAAAAAATATAACCATATTCTTTCAAATTTTGTCAGATTTTGGCATTTTTACTTGGACAAGAAAAAATGTAGTTAATCATGTAATTATAAATATGGACATTCGAAGCCTAACTATTGATGAAAATCAAGAAGATCCGTTACTTCAGAGAGTAAGAGCGTCCATAACAGAGACTCTACTTTGAAATACAAAAATTGTAAATATATCTACGATAAAGATTATTAGGATGATGAATACGATAAAATCAGTAATTAGTCTTAAACTACGCTTTTTTATCCAAAAATTTATGGTTATTAGCAGATGGGCGAGAAAAACTACGACTATATCACTTGCTAGGAATGATATTACATTTTCTCGTGGATTTAAATTTTTATATGAAAAATAGATAATGAATCACTTTAATATTAATGCAACAAAAAGTAATAAGATTAAAGTTCTTCAATATAAAGGACTATCTTTAAATTTGTTTTTAATTCGTTTAAGTAACGAATTTTTTTTATTCTTTTTAGATTGCATAAAAAAGGGAACAATCTTCTAAATTTAGGAAATATGTACGAACAAATTCGGATATTTTACTATGTTTTTCGCTATAAAAATTGATATTTCACAGTAAAATAATTGTAAATTTTTATCATTAGATTTCAATAAAAAATTTTTATATGTAAAAAGTCCCTAATTTTTTGACAAGAAATATTTTTTGATTATAATAAGTTAAGTGATTATTTCACGATTTATTCATAATATTCTAGCGATGATGCAATGAATTTGATTAGACATCGAGTCTATTCTAAAGCTGATTTCAAATAATCAGAACATTTCAGATTTACATTTGTCAGCATGAGAATGTGTAGCTTACAGACTTAACTGAGAAATTATCAGAAAAGAGGAAGTCTGAAAAATCTGAGATGAAAGTATGGAGATTCTTCTCAAGCAACTTTTTAAAAACAATCCTCAGAGATTTGATAAATTTCTTGTGGATAAAGAAGCAGATTTTGCTTATGTTGCAAAAGATGATACGGCATACAGAGTAAATGCTTATCTTAGTACATGAAGAATTAATGTTGTTATGAGAAAAATTAACAGTGTTCCTAGAGTTTTGGAATGAATTATGTTTCAAAACATATCGGAATCAATCAAAAAGAATGTGCTTTGATCTCCAAAATGATTGTTTTTGGTTACAGGACCAACATGAAGTGGAAAATCAACATCAATCGTTGCAATGCTAGAAATATTAAATAAAGAAAAACCATATAAGATTATTACTATTGAGGATCCTATTGAGTATGTATTTAAGCCTCAAAAATCTTTGATTTCTCAAAGAGAAATAGGTCATGATACATGGTCTTTTAGTTCTGCAATCAATTCAGCATTGAGAGAAGATCCTGATGTAATTTTTGTATGAGAAATTAGAAATAGTGAAACTGCTGAAGCTGCTTTAAATTTAGCAGAAACAGGTCATTTAGTGTTTTCTACACTCCACACAAATTCAGCAACTCATACTTTGAATAGATATCTTTGATTTTATCCTAGTGATATGCAAAATTCTGTTTTGGAAAGAATGGCTGATTGTTTAGTTGGAATTATGTCACAGACATTAGTGAGAACTAAAGATTGATCATGAAGAATTGGAATATTTGAATTATTGTTGAATAATAATCCTGTAAAAAATAATTTGAAGAAGAGAGAGATAGATCAGATACAAAATATTATAGAAACATCTACACAAGCTTGAATGATTTCTATGAAACAATATACGAAGAAGTTATTAGAGAGAAATATTATAGATCAGGCTGATGTAGAGTGGATTCTTAATAATAAAGCCACACCTGAGATTTAATTATTAAAATGATAAAATCATGCGAGAATGATATCACTGATGATGATGAAGGCAAAAAAGGATGACAAGAAGACAAATTCAAGAGATGATTAATAATATGAGAAAATCTTGAATTGTTAGTAAAAAGTCTAATGCTTATCATAAGAAAGAAGAAAAAGAGGCTGATGATATATTGAAGCAATTAGATAATAACAACAACAAGTAACTTTTATTTTATATATTATATTTATAAAAATGACAACAAAAGAAAACATTCAAAAGTATTTACCAGAACGTTTGCGGGAAGTCGCAGAAAACTATGACATTCCAAACGATATGGTGGAGAATAATGCAGATTTGGTAGTTTTAGTCCTTGAGAGTAAGTCAATTAGCGAACAAAAGGAAAAACAAAGTTGGTTTGATTTATATTCTCTTATGAATCAAGAACAGATTGATAAGTTGAGAGATATTTTGACAAGAGAAAAGGAAAAATTAGCAGAAATAGAAGCAAAATATCAAGCTAAGCAGGAAGAAATTAAGAAGAAATATGAAGAGACTTATGCGTCAGGAGCTTATCAGCAACAACAAGAAAAAATTAGAGATTCAGAAACGGCTGCACGTGAGCAGGAAGAAATGGAGGCTGATGCTTTACTTACTCAGATTTAATAAGGATGTTCTTTGTTAGAATGTTTACTTTAAAGTTAAAATGAAAAATGATATGTTATCTTGTTCTGTTATTTTCGGCAATGATAACATTTTTTTGATGAGCAACATTGGCAGAGAAAGATTTACTTTATCAAACAACACAACCATCTACTGAGTTGATTATATATCCATCAGAAAATTCGAAAGGTGTTTGAAATTGGATTTTTAAAGGTGAAAAAAAAGTAAATCTTACACGAAATAAAAAGAAAGGATTGTTTGGTCGATTTGATTCTAGTACGTCAAAACAGGCTAGTTTGTTTGGTATGGTTACTAGATTAATTTTGATATTAGTGGTTACTTTATCTGTGACAATGATATTGTATAATTGAATTATGTATATTGTAAAAGTTTGACAGTGAGAGGATTCAAAAAATTTAATAAAAAATGTGGCCTATATAGTTGTGTGAATATTGATTTCACTTTTTAGTGTTGTGATTATGACTTTATTGAGGTCTGTTCCGCAGACTATAGAGGAAGATATTCCATCAGATGTGAATAATCCTGATAGGGAAGTTCTTACGGAATCAGAAGATTAGGATGTTAATTATTTTAGATGAAAAATAAAAAAATGAAAAAAATTACTTATTATGTAGTATTGTTTGCGGTTTGATGTTTTCTTAAATTGAATTCGGTAGTGAATGCAGTGTCTGTTTTTATCCCAGAGCAAGGGAATGCTAAAGATTATAATCCTAAAGGTAAGGTTCAACTTGATTGAAATTATTCGATACTGGATATTATTAAATTTGTTAATGATTATTTATGGTTTGCTATATGATTTGTGTGTTTTTTGTTTATTGTAATTAATGGTATTAAATTAATAATTTCACGTTGAGATGAGCAGGAAACAAAAAAAGCCATGAGTGCGTTGGTAGGATGTGTGGTTTGAATTCTTGTTTGTCTTTGATCTTACATTATCGTTAATTTGGCAATAAGATTGTTTGCTTAATTTAAATTAAAAAAATAAGATGGAACTGGCTATGAAGTTATTAGTCAGTTTTTTTTGAAATGAAAAATTTTTGTTATGAAGGTTGGATATTTTAAGATTTATTTGGGTTTAAGCTTGTTGACTATCTTCTTCAGATCCATTTCATAGTTTGCTTAGATATTCTTTTGCGGTATCTTCATATCATTTAGGATTGCTGGACATTCAATTAACAATAATTCTTGCATTATAGTAGTCTTGTTTGTTGTCGTTAATATAGTAATCTAGTTTTCTGTTATTTTGACGATTTGGTCATCAATTTTTCATTCGGTCCATTGCGATGAATATGGATAATTCATTACTTTCTAGAATGATATCTGGATTTTGAACTAAATCAATATCGCTTCATTTAATAGTATTTCAATTATTATCTTTAAAATCTTTTCAAGAATCCTTTATTATCTGTGTGTAAGCTTGATAATTACCTTTGTGTGTTAATTGTATGAATCATCTACCATAGTAGGCTTTTCATGTGGAGGAATCTACTTTTCAGTATGATTTATTTTCTCATCAAATTTCTTTTTGATTTTTAAATCAGCTTTCTCATTTTATGGTAGATAAAACATAGGCTATTTGGCGGTTGTCTGTAATTCAGTATTCTTTAGCTTTATCATAAACCCATGCTTCATTAACGACTTGTTTATCTGATGATTCAGTTGAGTCTAAATTTTCTCTTCATCTGTCGTTTCATTCGTTACTTCATCATCAAGTTGAGGTTGACTCGACTGTTGTTGCAGTGGTCGTCCCGTAATTTTCAGGTAAAAATACTTTAGCTTTAACTCATTCAATTACATCATTTTTATCAGCATATAATGCTGTAGTAATACATATTGCAAGATCTTCGGTTGAATTTATGTTGGTGTAAAAATCTGATAAATCGTTTTCGTTGTATTTTTCTAAATGAGTTTTCATGTTGATTAAGTGTCTATGAGCTAATTCTTTTTTGTCATTTTCTGAAAATTTTGAAGCATCAACTGTGGTTATTTCTTTGGTTTCTCAGTCTTTTGTAATTGTTTCTGTTTTTAGGTAATACTCGTAAGAATTTTCGAAAATTTGTTTAACGACATCTGGAGAAATTAAGGATAAATTGATATTGTCTGCAATACTATCACGTAAATAGTCTCATTTTGTTGTTGAAGTTCAATCTTCAGTAACAGAGAAATCATTTAGTGCAGCTTTACAAGAATCTTCATCTGTTACAGAGATAGATTGATTTTGTCATGCTGATTTTTTATATTTATCGAAAATCTGACTTATATTTTCATTTTTTTCATCTGTGAGTTTCATTTTGTCTAAACGCCATTTTTTAACGATTCATTCTAGTCATCATGTAATTCATATTAATTTACATACAAAGTCTACTATTTTGTATATGAAACTTCTTTCTTCTGGTGCTTTGGTGATTTCTCATAATATATCTATTCACAAAGGAGCTGTTATGGAACTTATTACTTCAGCTCAATCTAGTAAGTGATTTGCAGTTTCTTGTAGTCAAGCTGTAGCTCATAAAAATTTTTCAGGTTTGTCTACCAATTTAGCAATTAATGCTGCGGTTTTTGGATTATCTGCATGTTGGATGTTTCAGATTTGTGTTAATACGCTTTGTTTTTCCTGTAGAGACATACCGAATTCAAAAGTTTGATTCTCATCTATCATAAAAATATTATCAGATATAGTTGTGTATGGAGAAAAATCATCAGCTGCAAATCTATCATTATTCATATATTCTTTAAATTTTATAGGATTGCTCAATACTTCTGATTTGTTTGGCTTACGAAGGACTAAATTGTGTACAGATAAATAATCTACAGCGTTTATCCATTGACTAAATTTATTGTATGATCATCTTGTTTTTGTAGCAAAATCTGAGACTCAATCAATTAATTTGCTGAAACTGTCTCGAGAAATGTTGCTTATTCATTGGAGCATGCTTGTGTTTCATTCGTTTCATTGATCGCGAAGTAATTCCATTAAACTTCGTTCAAAGGCTGGAGCTATGGTATTGTTTATGACTTTTTCAGTATTCTCAGAGTCTCATAATTTATTCTTCATGAATAGAACTATGCTATTACGAATCTTTTTAAACATATATTCTAGTTTTTTTTCGGCTGTATCTAACGTATTTCATTCATCATCTTTTTCTAAATTCTTGAATTTTTCAGGATTGGATTCAATAGCTTCTAATAGTTTTTTGTAAGTTTCTGAATTTTTTAGAAGTTCGTATGTAGTGGGAGTTGGGGATTTTTCGTTTTGTAAATCTGCAACTTCTCATCTGATGTTTTGAATTGTACTTTTTAGTGATTCTATTCTCTCTTTTAGTGATAATAATTCTTGTTCTTGTAATGAAGTCATTCTTTCAAGTCTTTCTTTTCAAACTTTTATATCGCTTACTTCTGATTCTATTTCTTGAACTTTTTTGTTTTTCTCTTGCTTTTTATTTTCATCTGTTTCAGTTTGAATATCACTTTTCAAATCTCATAAATTTTGTTGTAATTGAGAAAATTCTTCATTGATTTTCTGTTCTAGTTCTGTCTTCTTCTGTTGTTCTTCTGGTGTCATAAATTTATTAGTTTAGAATAAAATCCACAATAATTATATTCAAAAGTGTAAAAAAAGTCAAAAAAAACTGACCGAAATCAGCTTTTTTGTTGTTTATAAAATATTTGTCTGTTTTTATTCTAATTCATTCAAGAATCTCTCGGCTTCTAGTGCAGCCATACAACCTGTTCACGCTGAAGTAATTGCTTGGCGATAAACTTTATCTTGAACATCTCATGCGGCAAATACTCATGGAACTGAAGTTTTTACTCAATCGTGAGTGATAATATATCATGTTTCGTCCATATCTAATTGTTTATTTAAGAATTCTGTATTTGGTTGATGTCAAATTGCGTAGAATAATCAACGACATTCAATTTCAGATTCTTCTTTTGTTTGATTATTTACTACTTTTATTCATTCCAAATTTTTATCTCAATGGCATGAAACAGCTTCTGTATGTCGCATTATTTTAATTTTTTCATTTTTGAAAACTTTTTCTTGCATTGCTTTACTGGCACGAAGTACATCTCTTCTGACTAACATAATCACTTCGCTGGCAAAGTTTGTCAAATATATTGCTTCTTCACATGCTACGTCTCATCATCAGATTACTACAATTCTTTGGTTACGATAAATAGGCAATCCGCCATCGCAAACTGCACAAGCAGAGATTCCACGTTGTCGGAATTGGTTTTCTCATGGAATTTTAAGTCTTTTTGCAGTTGCTCAAGTAGCAATGATGACAGTTTTTGTCAAAATTTCTTCATCTCAAGTATAAAGATGGAAAGGTTGACTGGAGAAATCTACCTTATCTATGGTTTTCATCAGAATTTTTGCTCATTGGTTTTCACTTTGTTGTTTCATCTGTGTCATAAGTTCTAATCCTCCGATTCAGTTTGGAAATCATGGAAAATTCTCTACTGTCGTAGTTGTCGTTAACTGTCCACCTGGAGGCATTCATCATGCCATAAATCATTCGTACATTATTGGGTTTAATCAGGCTCTTGCAGTGTAGATTGCTGCTGTATGTCATGCTGGTCATCATCAGATTATTACCACATTTTGGATTTCGGACATGTCTGTATGGTCTTTAAAAATTTAAATCTGAATGAACTATATAGTAAAGATTTTTAAAATCAAATAGAAAAATTTTTAGTTGAAAAAACTTATCTAATAATTATAATTAAATTATGTCAATGTATAAATTATGTATATAATTTGTAGACGTGTTTTATATTCATTACATAATACATTATGGAAAACTTTACACCATCAGAAGGGAAAAAAGAAAATGGACCAGTTATTATTGGTTTTTTAGGAGCTCCAGGACTTGGGAAAACTGTAGCTATGAATGTAGTAGAAAATGAAGAGAATTTAAAAGATGTTCAAGAAACATTGTGACTAGATAGACCAGTTAAAATCTGAGTTGCTAGAAAAACTACTTCAAGACCTAGTAGATGAGCAGATGATCGTTTGAAAATTTCAGGGGTATCTGAGAAAGTATTTGAAGAACAGAAAGATGATTTTGTGGGACAATATACTCTTACAAACAATAATGCAAAATATGCATATTCAAAAGCTGAATTAGATCAGTCTGATAAAGATTTATTGGTAGCTGAACCTAGTATCTGGCATTTATCTGAGATTAAAAAATATTTGTGAGATAGATTAGTAGTTTGTTTGATAGCAGCAGATACTCAATATAGAAAAGAAAGAATGAACGGAAGATGAACTGAGGAAGAATCTCAAATCAATAAGAGATTAGTTGAGGGAGATGTACAGATTTTTATTGCTAGTAAGTTATCAGGAGAAGAAGGAAAAATTCTTCCAAAATTGATAGATCCTAGAGGATTAGAAATATATGAAAAGATTTATGCATCAAATGGAGATGAAAAACATCTTGGAGAATTGAGAGATTATATATTTGATTTGGTAGGTGAGGATGCTTTTGCAGATAAATCAAGTAGAGAATATTTTGATATGATAGTTAAGAATACTAAAAATGGTGGAGATTTAAAATTATTTGATCATATCATAGTTCGTAGTTTAGAAAAAGATGAGCCTTTTGAGACAATGTTGGTTCACGGATTTTTCAGAGATAGTATAATTGATATAGTAAAGCAGCATTTGAAAAAATAATTGGATAGAAATAAGTAAAAAAGCAGTTCACGAGTTTTGGGTGGGCTGTTTTTTTTTGTTGAAAGGTAATTTACTAAAAAACTCCATAAAAATTTGCAAAATTTTGGTGAATGAATTATAATAGAGTAGTGAATCAGATTTTAAAATATTTGTGTATGAATTATGGTATCAAAGAAATATATAGAAGAAAACTGATCAATAAAGGACCATGGATATTTAGCATCAAAGCATATCTCGCGAGATGATTATTTTATGGATATTGCTAGAGTAGTATGAGAAAAATGTACATGTGATCGTGGAAAATGTGGATGTGTGATTGTAAAAGATCATTCCGTGATTTCTTCGTGATTTGCTAATGCACCAGAATGATCAGAAACTTGTGATATGGTAGGTCACCAAATGTTTTCGATGGTTAATGATAAATGAGAAAAAGAAGAACATTGTATGAGAAATAATTGTGCAGAACAGAATGCAATTGCAAGTGCGGCTAGAAAATGAATCGCTTTAGAATGAGCAACTCTTTATGTAACTATGACACCGTGTACGATTAGACATTGTGCACACATGATAGTGGCATGTGGAATTAAAAGGGTAGTATGTGATAAAAGATACCAACATGGACAAGAGGCTGAAGAAATTTTTCGTTCAGCATGAGTTGAGTTGGTATATTTGGATGGTGAAACATTAAAATATAATTAGATTATAATTAATCATAAATTGACATTTATTATAGAATTATTACAATAATTTTTGTAAAAAAAAGTAAAAAATAAGTAAAACAAAATTTAAACCTATGGACAAAAAATTCTTTTATCGGGAAACCTATCCGAACCTTGAAAAAGCGTTGAAGGATGGAGCAAAAATCCACATTTTTCAGTCAGGTGGTGGGTTGCGTGTGGTACGTGTTGAAAAGGATGGTAAGTTGATTTCGTATGGAGAGTATCCTTACCTTTCTGGTGCACTTTCTCATGCTGAAACAGATTTCGGTCTTAGCTATGAGGAGCAATACTCTGGTAAAAAAGCCAAATACAGACACTATCTCACGGGAGCTCGGGCCAAGTCGTTTGATCTCATGGATATATATGTTTCTACTAACACTTTGGATCTCTTCTATTCGAAGCGTTGGAAATGTATAATTTGTATTACGCCAGTGGATGCACATTTGAATTGTAAGGATGAAATTCATTGGGGTACTTCAGACAATCATCTGATTTGGGCGATTTCAAACTGTCTTTTGTCTTTCAATTTTGAGAACAAGGAACTCTTCATGAACAGGGTACTGTAATCTTGTGTTTATTCGTGGGTGTACTCTATGTGGGCTGCACCCCTTTTTTTATTCTTACTTGAAGAAGGTCAGAATTTTATTACACTTGATTTATTGAGATAGTAAAAAATTTGGCTGATGAATTACGAACAATTTAAGCATAAAGATAAATCGATATTTCTCGTGAATATGACTAGAGAACTAGACTATCATTTTTCTGAACTTGTAAAATCGGCCATAGAAAAGCAATTATATCAGAGAAAAAAAATCTGAATTATTGTGAATAAAAAGTGATATGCACCATGAATTATTTGTACAAAATGTGGTTATATCCCACAGTGTGAAAGATGTTCTGTACCGATTTCGTTTCATCAGCAGGCGAGTGGAGAATTAATGTGACTGTGTCATATCTGTAAAATGCAGTATAATTTTTCTACTACTTGTTATAAATGTGGAGAAATCGCTGTTAAAACATATGGACTTTGAACACAGCAAGTGGCTGAATATGTAGAAAATGAATATAAAGCCAAAACTTTGATAGTGGATTCAGACCATGCAAATTCTCCAACGAAAGTTAAAAAGCTGATTGATCAACTCAAAGAAAAACAGCCTCAAATCGTGATTTGAACTAGTCTTTTGTGTCAGCCAAGTAAAGAATATCCGTTGGATATGATTATATTTCTAAATGCGGATTTGTGACTGAATATCCCAGATTTTAATGTCTGAGAAAAAAACTTCCACTTATTATACGAATGTTTTTCGAAGTACGACTGTAAGAATTTCATAGTTCAGACTTTTAATCCCATGCAATATTCCATTCGTAATGCTTGTAGAATGGATGAGAAACGCTTTCGAGAAGAGGAGAATAGTTTCCGTGAATTGAATAAATATCCGCCATATGCGGATTTGTGTGTGATTTTGTATAAAAACGAGATTGAAGAAAAAGTTTTTAATAAAGTGGACCAGCTTTATAAAGAGCTTCTTTATCTTGCACAGAAATATCAGATGAACGATTTGGAGATTTATTCTACACCTCCATTGATTTACAAAATGTTTGGAAAGTACCGTTATAATATTATCTTAAAATGAAAAGAAGTCAGAAATTTTATGGATGTAGTTTATACAAAACTAAATCTTAATGCGAAATGATTTAAGATTAATCGAGATGCAGATACGATTGTGTAACTTATAAAAATTGATATAATATACTTGTATTTATGATATATGTTGATACATGCACATAAACGAAATCTTTCTAAAAAACCATAATATACCATCTGAATGTTTTTTATGAATAAGTATAAATAAACCACTTACGGTTGATTTTTGGAAAAAACAAATTGAATATGTAGAAGATAATTTTCAAAAAATCATTGTATTGATAGCTGATAAAATAGACACAATAAATCAGATTAATATAGAATGAAAAAGTTTTGAAGATGCATTAAAAAACACTCAATCAAAATTTTTTTTATGGAAATCTTTTTTGGAGAAAAGAATTAAGGATGTTGCAAAAAAGAAAAAAGATACAGAACTTTGATATGAATGAGTAAAAAATAAATTTATTTTTGTTTCGTGGGAAGATATCTCTTGTACAGAAAGATTTAATATGTTGTATAATTTATTAAAAAATGAATTTATGGAGGGAAAGCTTAGATATGAGGTTCATCAGATTTTAGAGAATTATTTAAATGCAAGATGAAAAGAATATATGGTATTAAATGAAGACCTGCTGGATAGGTTGTCAGACTATATATTAAATGAGTTAGTAACATTGATTGATTGAATAGATGTAGGATGAGAAAATTATTCTTGTATAGTTTATCCTACATTTAAAGAAACTATATGATGAATGAATAAGTTGGCAGAAAAGTTATATAATTCGATGGATAAATCATTAAATTTAAGGTGAAGTGTCTTAATTGAAAGCAGTTTCGGTTAATTCTTGTGAAGAAAACTAAATTTGAATGTAAAATGATTTAAGATTAATTGGGATGCAGATACGATTGTGTAAAAAAAGTCCCCCTTTGGTAAGGGGAAAAGAGCGTAGCGACAGGGGGATTTAATCCCTCCGCCCCGATTTATCGGGGCACCTCCCTTGCTAAAGGGAGGCTAAAAATCATCCAAGAAATTCTCAACTTTAGTAGATAAGTCTTTATTCAAAATATGTATCTGATAATAAGCCGTTCATCATAGTTTGTCCTTGTATTCATGTAATAATTCTCATAATTTCAATTTTTTTCCCCTAATTCCCCTAATTTCTCAATCTGGACCATTTTGATCGTAAAAATTTCAAGCATTATCAACAAAAGCTACATGTTGGCTTTTTTTATCTCAATCAAAAATTTCAATAACGCTATACTTATTTTCATCATTTTCTGAAAGACAATCTGCAATAGTATCTGAGGTGTTTCACTGGATTTTATTCAGCTTTTTATCATATAGTTTTATTCAATTAATTCATTCAAAAGCTTCATCTCTAGAAAGAAAAAAATCATCTTCACTATTGAGAAGTCCTGCATGCATAAATCCATAACAATTACTGCTATAATTTTCCATTAAAAACAAATTTAATTAAAATCTGATAACTTATTATATTCAAAAATATAAAAAATGCAAAAATTTGTAAATGAATTGATATTTATAATAATTTTTTTATCCTGACGGTGGTTATAGTTGGATTTTACCATATTTTCATAAGAAATGAAAATCTTAAAATCATTTGATACTAGATTAGATGCGGAAGAATTGATAGAAGCGGTAGATAAATATGGACAATGAAATGTGATTTTGATAAAAAGGCATCGAATTAAATTGGTTTGGCCATTATTATTAATAATTATTTCTATTATTTTGTTAGGAATTCTGTTATATGTAATTTATTCTCATCTTTTTGATGAACATAAAATTATCTTTCGAATTTTGGCTATTTTTTATGCATATACGACATTTTCATGGAGTATTTATGCGATATATTGATTAATGAGAAATATAATATGACAGATAAAAGCAAAAAAGAAATACATAGATACAGTTAAAATAGCTAAACGTAAGCAAGTTAAATTTGAAAAATTTCTGAAACATACATTTTTGACTTTTTGAGCTCATGTCTTAGTGTTTTTATTCAATGCTACAGTTCCTTTCATCGTAATCAAAAGTACATGAATATGAAGTATCGCTGTGACTGTTTGAGCTTTGATATTAGATTTTATATTCATTCTGATTGTTAACAGAGTTATGTATTGGATTATGGAGTATGAAATGAATTTCGATATATGTACAAAAGATTCTTTTATTGCCTATAATCAGCAGTGATTTTTTAAGACAAAAACTACAAATATTTCTACTCCAGCAATCAGAGTAATCCAGGATTCTAAAGAGTGATTCGTGTGAGCATTATTGCAGTATTGAAATATATCTATTCATACTGATGGAGATTTAGATGCTAAATGATGAAAAATTTTGGAATTACGTTATATTCCAAGTCCAAAACATTTAGCTAAAAAATTGAACTCAATAATCGAGGAAAGTAGGGGAGCTTCCTCTTAAAAAATTCTGAAACTATTTATTCATTCTATAACCAAATCATTTTACAGTTTCTATGATATCTTTTCCTAATTTGCTTCTAAGTGTGGAAATATAAACGTCTAATTTTCCATCATCATCAAATAACGAATCTCATCACCAAACTTCTTGAATAATATCTGTTCTAGATAGGGGAATTCAAATATTTTTTACTAAGCATTCCAAAATGTTGTATTCTTTCACAGTTAATTTAACTTCTTTTTCTCATTTTAGAATTTTTCTATTTTGAATATCAATAGTGATATTTCACTTTTTAATAGGTTTGCTTTCGTTCGGTTTTCTTCTAGTTAAAGCTTTAATTCTAGCCTCTAATTCTTCTAAATCAAAGGGTTTAACGAGATAATCGTCAGCTCATAATTCAAATCATTCCAACTTATCCTCTAATTGTCATTTAGCAGTAGTCATAATAATTGGAATATCTTTTTCAGCTTTAATTTTTTTACATATTTCTTCTCCACTTAATCAAGGGAGCATAAGATCTAACAGAATAATATCAAAGTCATTATTTCTAGCAACTTCTAGTCAGAATAACCCATTTTCACAAATTGATACTTCAAAATCACTTAATTCTAAATATTTTTTTATGTTATTTGCTATAGTTTTATTATCTTCTATAAGTAGAACTTTCATACCTTTTTATTAGTTAATAAATTTAATTTTAAATTTACTTCATTTTCATTGATTAGATTTTACTTCAATATTCCATCAATGCTTTTCTACTAATAATTTCACTAAATATAATCATAATCCAAAGCTTGTAACATCTGTTTTAGAACTATCTTCTTGCCAAAATCTATCCCAAATTTTCTCTAAGTTTTCTTTTTTAATTCATTTTCATGTATCTTTTACACTAAATTCTTTATCATTTAATATGATTTCTATACTTCATTCATCCGTATATTTAAAAGCATTTTCAATCAGATTTTTTGCAATAATTTCAAAGCTACTATTATGAACCATTTTTTCTACATTATCATCACATTTTAATTCTAATTTTAATCATTTATCCTTATACTTCTTTTCTATCATTTTTGATACAGATGGAACCACTTCTGAAATGTTTTTATTGGATTTTTTTAATTCTGAATCAGCATCTAATTTACTAATCAAAACCAATTCATCCAATAAATTATTCAGATTTAAAATTTCTCATTTAATATTTTCCATTCACTCTTTATATTCCTTTGATTTTAATGAATAATCTATCTCTGAATTTATACTCATCAAAGGAGTTCTCAGTTCGTGAGATGCATTTGATATAAAATCTTTCAAAGCTAAAGTCTGCTTATTAATCTTATCTGTAGCAGAATTGATTTTCATTGCCAAAACATTGATTTCATCATTTTCAGGTCAAATTATTTCGTATTTATTTTCCAAATTATTTAAGTCTAATCATTTCACATAATCCACCAAATCATTCAACTTTCGTAATGAACTTTTTACAAAATATAATGAAACGATATAAGCCAAAATTGCAGAGAATATAAGCAAATATATTGAAGTTATGAGCAGATTTTTTTGAGATTGAATTTGTGGAGTGATATCCCTTACTATAACAGTATCATTTACTCTATGATAATAGAAATACGAATCTCAAAGTTTACTAATTCAATATCATTTCAAAATCTCATTATTCTGTAACTCTTGATATTCTTCTGAATTTAATGTTATGGAAAGATGATTTATAAATTTCTTTTTAAATTCAGGTTCGTTTTGTCATTGTGGTGGAGTCTGTCTAGGTTCTTTCATCATTCTCTCTTTATTTACCATCTTATCTCATTGAACCTCTATATTCAATGTCCTCCATCGCATTCTAAAAAATAATAAATTTGCAAGCACTCCAAAAATTAGGACTATCACAATAGTAAATAATGTGAATTTTAGACTAATCTTTGACGAAGTTTTCAGATTTTTGAACATTTTTGGTTGCATTGTAAAGATTTATTATAGGTTACAAATTTTTCATACATTTTCGATAATATATAGATCAATCTTAAAATAAGCTTAAATAAATGGCTAAAGCAATCATTCATTATGTAATTTTTCTATGATTTCCATTTGACTGAAGGCAATTTCTAATCATTTAATTTCATCATATGAATATCGTTTAGCTTCTGTTTCTGGAATTAATATTCATTCCGCCTTACCAATATATAGATGATTAATACTGTAAGTTTTTTCAGATATATATTCTGTGAATGAATATTTTTCAAATGATACTAAATCCAATCAAGTTTCTTCTTTTACTTCTCTAACTACAGTTTCATCCAAAGTTTCTCATTCTTCGCGTTTTCCACCAGGGAAACTCCAAGCATTTGGAAAAAGTTTTTTATCACTTGGTCTTTTTACGAGTAGTATTTTTTTATCGTTATTTATAATTATTGCTCCTGCTGTAATTATTAACATAATTTATAATAGGTAATTATATAAGAACAAGCATACGATATATTGTATATTTATTCTTAAATAAATCAATATAGAAAAGAGCGAAAGAACTATCAAAACTTCCGCTCATTTCTTTGGTTAATTCAAATATTTTTTATTCTTCATTAGTCTCTTTTGGTTTCTGAATATTTTTCATTGGACAATCTCATCTCATCTTATGATTTCATCTTCCTTGTTTCATTCATTTCATGTTTTCATGATTAGCAACGAAATTCTCATAATCTTCCAATTTCTCCTCTGAAATAAACTTTTCTAATTTATCAAAGAATTCATCGTTAATCTTTTTAATGGCTTCATCCCTTTCTTCTTGAAGTTTCTCAATCTCAGATTTCTGAGCATCTGTTAGAGATTCTTCATCAATGAAAGCAAATCAGAATCGTCATCACTTTCACTCTTTTTGAATCTGATTACCAGAACCAAATCAGTCTCTTTTTGGATGCTTCATTACATTTCCAGATTCAATTTGTTGTTGCATAACCATTTGTGGTCTGCTTGTGTCTACTGCTCCAGATAAAGTAGATTCATTTTTGGCTGCATTTACTCCTACTCATGTAGCTAATACTACAGTTGAAAGTCATAGAATCGCAGCTAATCTTGTTCATTTTGTGTTCATGTTTGTAATATTAAAGATTAAAATATTCTCTTAGAGAATGTTTCCCCATGGAAACGATGGCATTATAATCATTGACCTTAAAATAAACTTAAACTGATTTTTTAGTTAGTTACTTGGGCTTCCTGTGGGTTCCAATTTCAGTGTCATCTACCTCCTTTCATTTCTCAGTTTGGCATTTCTCAATTTGGCATTCATCTCATATCTCAACTTCACATTTCTTGTGGCATTTCTCACATTTCTCATCATCTTGGTCACATTCATCCCATTCATCACATTCTACCTCATCCCATCATTTGATTTGGCACATAGGTATATTCTTCTCCATCAATTATCAACTTTCCTCATTCATAAACTACTGTTCCATCATAGTCAGCTGGAGATCTCGCTGAAATATCTATCGTTCATCCATAAATATACAGATTTCCATTTGAATCTACTCAATCAGTATCTCATGCTCACATAGTGATTTTGGTATATCAACCATTAAACATTACAGCAATTTCATAAGAATCAGATTTATGTGCGGCATTTATTCCATCATCAGAAGCTGTAATATCAATATTTCATCAATTTATCTGGATATAAGTTCATTCAATTCATTCAGCTCAATTTATAACGAAATTTCAATCATCAATCTGAACAATACTTGTAGCATGTATAGCATCATCTCATGCATTTATCGTAAAATCTCATCAACAAATATAGATATAACCCACACTATCATCATCGCTATTTTCTGCATGTAATCAGTCTGTTTGTGCATTAAGTACAAAAGTTCCATCCATAATTCTGATTGAATCATTTGCATCAATAGCTTTTTTAGAAGCTGTGATATTGTAAGTTCCACCTGTAATTTTTAGGTCATCTTTTCATACTATTCAGTTTTTTGTGGAATTGATTGTTAAAGCTCCAACTCCATTTAGAGTAATATCCTCTTTGGAAAAGATTACACCATTCGTGTTAGTTTCTCCATCATCCACAAATTCATCCGTAACTTCTAATGTATTTTCACTATCAGTAGTGGTCACAAAAACTTTGTCAGCTTGTTTTACATAGATACATGGTGAATCTGTATTAGTAATACTTACCCCATCAAGCACAATTTGAACTTTGGCTTCTTTATCAGCTTCTACAAATACTGTTACATTCTTAGCGGTTCATTGAAGGACATACACTCATTCCTCAGTGATAGTAATATCCTCTCCGTCTGAGACTGTATAATATTTAGCACCTTTCAAATCAGCAGTTTGCTCTAAATCTCTATCAGTAAATAAATCTGACTTTGAAAACATTGCTTGTTTTGAATCTGTGGTAATCGCAGAAACTGTATTAGACATGGAATCATTCATCTGCACAGGATTTTGATTTTCCATCGCTACATATTGCTCAGATGTTTTACTATTTGTGCATCATGAAATTATTGAAGCGAAACCAAAAGTAAATACAGCACACATTAATAGTCTTTTTAGAATTAATTTTTTCATGATTATATTAGTTAGAATATAAATGTTATTCATTTTGACGATGGCATTATACATATCAATCTTAAAATAATCTTAAATTTGAAATGATAGGTTATATCTAATAAAACTTTCATAACAACTTTTTTAAAAGGTGGATTTTTTTCTCTTGCGTTTTTTGATAGGAAGTTTATAAGAAAATCGTCACACTATTTTTATATTATAGCATACAAAAAAAGTATTTAACACATATTCATATTAATGAGGTGGTTTGTGGCTTGATCAGCAAATCATCTTCTTTGTGAATGTGTGTTTGTAAAAATAGTGTGACAACTACGATGGTCAGTCATAAATCATCTCATTTTTGTTTTGTGGCTGGTGTTTTAGTTGTCACACACTCAAACATGCCACAAAAATCCAATGCTAATTTGCATAAGGCAAATAAAGCAAAAAATGATGAGTTTTATACTCAATATCCTGATATTCAAAAGGAAATAAATGCTTACTTAGAATATAATCCAGATGTTTTTCGTGATAAAACTATACTTTTGCCTTGCGATGACCCTGAATGGAGTAATTTTACTAAATTTTTTGCACAAAATTTTGAAAACTTCTGACTAAAAAAATTGATTAGTACAAGTTATGCAAATGAAAGTAAAAATTATAATATGAATTATCAGCCAACACTATTTGAGACAGAAAGCCCTAAATATGACAAGAAGAAAACTTGCATAAAATGAAAAATTTTTATACTTGATCATGATACTAATAAAAATTGAAAAATAGATATTGATGATTTAGAACGAGACTATTTAGAATGAGATTGAGACTTTAGGAGCGAAGAAGTAAAAAAACTTCGTGATGAAGCAGATATAATTATTACTAATCCGCCGTTCTCTTTATTTCGTGAATTTATAGCTTGGATTGTTGAAGCAGAAAAAAAATTCATAATTATATGAAATCAAAATGCGATTACATACAAAGAATTTTTCCCTTTGATAATGAACAACAAGGTTTGGTTATGAGTTACGATGGACAGTAGCAATCGCTGGTTTCAAGTTCCAGATTCTTTTACTCAATATCATAAAATTGAAAATGGTAAAAAATATGCATTTGTTGCGTGACCTGTACGATTTACAAATTTAGATCATTGACGTCGTCATCAACCTTTACAACTTATGACAATGGCTGATAATATTAAATTTAGTAAGCACAAAGATATAAAAGAAAATGGATATCAAAAATATGATAATTATGATGCAATCGAAGTATCAAATGTAGATGCAATACCAAGTGATTATGATTGAATAATGTGAGTTCCTATCTCTTTTTTGCGTAAATATTGTCCAGAGCAGTTTGAAATTTTAGATGCAAACGATTATCGTATTGGACAAAATTGAAAAGCAGTAAACCACGATACAGCTTGAGTTGCACACCATATTACTTGTTGTGGTGAAAATGTGTATCGTCGTATTTTAATTCGTAAAAGACAATAATTATGGAAACCACACTTCGTACCAATATTACAGTAAAAGACATTTGTGAGTGATTCGTTTATAATGAACTTGAATGAAAGTGACTTTTTGGGTTAGCTTGAAAACTTACAATTCAGCCAGAATATCAGAGAAATTA
>CAMJDC010000016.1 GCA_946404285.1 uncultured bacterium
CATCAGAGAAGATTCCTCCGATTGATTCAGTTACCCAAGTTGGATCTCATCCAAACACATCATCATAACTTCACATTCTAAGGTGTCTTACCAGTCTAAGTTTCATTACGAAATGATCTATCATTTCTTGAGCTTCACTTTCAGTGATTTTTCACTCTTTTAGATCTTTTTCGATATAGATATCCAAGAATGAAGAAACATTTCCAAGGGACATAGCTGCTCCGTCCTGTTCTTTCACTCCTGAAAGATATGCGAAATAAACCCATTGAATAGCTTCTTGAGCTGTTTCAGCAGGTCTAGTTACATCAAATCCATAACTTTTTGCCATTTCAGCGATATCATTGAGCGCATTGATTTGCATGGAGATTTCTTCTCTAAGTCTAACCTTAGCGTCATCCATTTCTCATTCAATAGCTAAGAAATCAGCTTTTTTTTCTTCGATAAGTTTAGCAGTCCCATAAAGAGCTAATCTTCTGTAATCTCCGATAATTCTACCTCTAGCGTAATTATCAGGTAATCCTGTTAGAACATGTTTTGATCTATAGGTTCTAATTTCAGGATCGTATGCAGAAAATACAGCATCGTTATGATTCTTTGCATATTTAAAGATTTCCTTAACTTTGGAATCAAGTTCAAGTCCTCTTTCGTTAAGAGCTTTTTCTACTACTCTCACTCCTCCAAATGGTTTGATTGCTCTTTTTAGAGGTTCATCTGTTTGGAGTCCCACAATAGTTTCCAAATCCTTTTCGATATATCCAGGTTTGTGAGAAGTAATTGTAGAAATAGTAGCTGGATCTGCAGATCTGAGTCCATTGTTATCTCTTTCTTCTTTGAGATATTCACGACATTTATCCCAGAGTTTTTTTGTCCTTTCTGTTGGACCTTGAAGAAATGAAGCATCTCCCTCATATGGAGTAATGTTGTCGTAAACAAATTGTCTTACATTAATTGACATCGTATTTATTATAAAAGAATAAAAATTTTAATATTTAAGTAATGGTGAATTATAATTTTGATCAATTATTACAAGAGGTGCATCTTGGTATGGGTTTGGTTTTTCTCAGACATTAGGACCTGGACATGCGTTTTTGGAAGTTTCATTCGACCATCCATAATTACAACGCCATGCAAATGTTTTGTTTAAAACATCGTTATTATCCAATGTTGTCAGTTTCCCGTAAATAAAATATTTATTATTCAATCACGTATTTGTCCCTGCTGCTCCTATATGTCAATTCACAATGAAATTTCATTTTAGGATAGAAGCTACTCAGATTTCTTGTATGTTGTTATATTTATCGGTAATAGCTATCCCGGCATCATTCATAAGGTTGTTAATGGCAAGATTAAAACCACTTATATTGTCGCTAGAATAAAAACCATTGACTCAAATAACGAATTTACCAGCTCCAGCTCCAGCTCCGTCTTCATCAATCTTTAAATTTCCATTGTCTATAAATATATCGTAATAATCGTTACTATTACCCTGACTAAATGGTCTTATCGTAACGTCTCAATTTCTTACAATGATTGTTTTATTTCTATTAGTTTCTCCTAAATCTATGCTACCTGATATACAGTTTATACCTGTAGTAATAGTAGGAGTTGGATTTGAATTTTCCCATTTTCATCTACATAGTATTTCAGCTCTTTGTCTTGCATAATTAATTAGTGTCGCATTATTAATATTTGTTGATGCAAAATACTGAGTTTTCTTTAGTGCTACCTTACCTCCATCCATTGTTTTATAGTATCCTATATCCTGTTCTTTTCACATTCAAATCAATCATTCTACTAGAATCTTCAATGCTGAAGTGTTATCCTGTCATACATTCAAACAATCAATTCTTTGAGAAGAAGCATTAATATCATCTGTATAAACGAGGTATCTCTTTCCATCAGCATCTCATGTATTTACAGTAAAAAGAGTATAGATTTCGGGTTTATCCACTAATGCTCTGATTATGTCATTTAAAATAGTAGCAGGACTTGTTTCTTCTACTATCTCACATCATGCGAATCAGACTCATCAAAGATTATCATATATAAGCCCAAATGGAAGATTATTTCATTCTTCAGGATGCCATTGAAATGTTTTTCATATTTCTGACTTTGGTTCTATTCGTGGAGTTCACTCGTCATAATTAATTCATACTGCTAATATAAATGTTTGTCCGCTATACTCATGAGTTACCCCTCAGTAATAAGAATATATATCCAAGAAATTATTTTTTACTGCTTGTGCACATTCCTCTTCACTTCCATATCATCAATTATTTTCGTTACAACCAGATAATGCTGTTATATAATCTCCCAATTTTGGTGTACAATTAGTATAGATTCATCATGTCATAGTTAGTCATTGTTCATCCATATGCCATGTTTCCATTGTGCCTTCATCTAATGGCCGCAATCTTTCTCATCTCTCTGCATTATAATAAAATCATTCTATTTGAGATTTACATGAAACACTGCTAGATCCATCGGTTATTGTGTATTTATACTGAGATTCCTCTGAATCAGTATCTGGATCTTCTGGTTCAGATCCATCTTCCTGAGAAGGATTAAAAATACTGTCCAATTTATTAAAATAAAATAGTCACCCAAAATCATTCTCAAACTCTTTAAAATGAATAGGTCTTATCGACATATCTGTCTTTGCGCTATCGACAGTGTATGGACTATTATTAAAATTAAGGGTTAAATTTATAGCTTCTGATTGGATGTATCAGAACACTCACACAACAATTCAAGACAATAAGAATAATTTTGTTATATTTTTTTTTCTGTTCATTATTTTAGATGGAATAAATTAAAATAATTCACACTCCAATTATACTCGTAAAAAAAATAAAGTCAAAAAAAATCAGACTTTTTTCACCTGATTTTTCATATTTTTTTAAAGTTAGAATTTATTTTCTGAGTTTTGCTAGATATGCGAATCATAATGCATCTGCAGCATCGTTATATTCTGGTATATCTTGAAGTTTGTAAAATCTCCTAATTGTCTTTTGAACGAGCATTTTATCAGCTTTTCAATTTCATGTAATGAATTTTTTGAGTTCGATTGGAGTGATTTCAAGTACTGGAATTTTTTTTCTCAAAAATAGCATCATCAAAGCTCATCTAATTGCATACACAAACTCAGCGTTATTTTGATTATAATCTGTGAAGAATAATTTTTCCATTGCCACTTTTTCTACTGAATATTTTTTCAATATTTTTTCAAAAAAATCTAAAATCTGGTTTGCTCTATTGAATTGATCCTCTCTGGTTGGAGATTTTTGGTCTTGTAATAAAATTCATGCATCGATAATTTTTAAATCATCGTCTATTAGTGCGTATCATAATTTTCTAACTCACGGATCTATTCCTAAGTACATTGATTATTTTAGAAATAAAACACACTTTCCCTCTTTTTAAAGAGGGTGGCCAAAGGCCGGGAGATTTTATATATAGGTAAATAAAAATTCTCCACCGCAAGCGGCCTCCTCCTTTACAAAGGAGGAAATATTTCACTATTATCCATCTCTGAGTTTTTTCCATAAATTTTCTTCATCTTTGCTCAATTTCTTTGGAATGGAAACATTAGTCTCCACTATCATATCTCATTTACTCTTGAATAGTCATTTTTCTCCAAATCCACGACCAGATATTCTAATTCTGTCTCAGACTTGTGTTCATTTTGGGATTTTTACCATTAATTTTCATTCTGGATGTGAAACTTCCACCTCTCATCCGAGAACTAAGTCAAACACTGAAACATTTGCTTTTACGTATAAATCATTTCATTCACGACGATATTTGTTGTTTGGAATAATGCGAATTTTTAGATACAAATCCCCATCTGGAGCATTTCAGATTCATTCATTTCATTTTCATGAATATTTCATGTAAGCATCCTCCTTAATTCATGCTGGAATCTTGATATCTATTGTTTCTTTCTCTTCTTCTAATCATCCGTTATCTAGTTTTCTTCAGCCTTTTTTATATATTTTTCAGATTCATCCACATTCTTTACAGGCAGTAGAGCTCTGCATTACTCCAAATGCAGTTTGAACTTGCTGACTAACTTTTCATCTTCCATTACAGTTTGAACAGACTTCTTCAACAGCTCATGAAACTTTTTTGAATCTAGTATATGTGATTTTCTTTTCACAACCTAAATATGAATCTTCAAAACTAATCTCGATAATCTTTTTGAGATCTTCTCATTTATGTACTTTAGTTCCTCATCATCCAAATCATCAGAAAATTCATCAGAGTAAATCTCCGATGTCAAAATCCACTCCTTCTCCATTTCCAAATCCCCCAAATCCTCAAAAATTTCAGAAATCAAATCCTCACTGTCATCCCCCGAATCCTCACGTAAATCATCATTTACGGAATGCATCATACTGTCCTCTCTTTTTTTCATCGGAGAGAACCTGATAAGCTTCGTTTATCTCTTGGAATTTCTCTTTGCTTCATCATCTATCTGGGTGGTGTTTGATAGCCAGTTTTCTAAAGGCTTTTTTGATTTCATCGATAGATGCAGATTCACTCACTCAAAGTATATCGTAGTAGTTCTTTTTAGGATCAAAATCCATTTTTATATTTTATTTATTATACTAAAATGTAGCACTTTGGTCTATTGAGTGATATTATATACAAACAAAACCTGAATGCAACGGAAAAGATTAAATACCTCATCATGTTCATCAACCTGCTCATCATCATGCTCATCATCAACCTGCTCATCATCATGCTCATCATCAACCTGCTCATCATCATGCTCATCATCAACCTGCTCATCATCAACTTGCTCATCAGCTTGTTCATCAGCTTGTTTCTACAGTAGATATGTCTAGATTTATTAAATCTCACCGAGTTCTTATACTTCTTCTAGCGTCTCCTGAATCTAGGAAGAATTCAACATAGGCTTGTACAAAATTTTGCCTTTTATTAAACAAATCTTCTAACTTTCTTTTATCTTTATCTTGATTCAGTTTTTCCCATTCAGTTATCATATTTTTCCGTACAATTCATTGAGGAGTCTGAGGGATGTAATTTGTATCTTTTTTATCTACACGTTCATTCAACCAGTCTGTAAATTGTTCTCTCCAGAATCAGTAACTAGATTTTGGATTCAATACCATTCATCATTTTTTATTTTTTCTTTCTGTCCTTACTTGTTTAATTGCATCAAGTTTGTCTAATAAAGCTTGCCAACCATTTTTTCCTTGTCATGCTCTTTCTATTTTACCTTCTTGACTTTGAGTTAATGTATTAGTTTCACCAAAGAATGACTCAACAATTTCATCTGATTGTGTTCTTCTTTTTTCCTCAAATTTTGTTTGCTCACGAATGAGCTTTTGTTCTGGTATCGTAAGTGCTTTTTTGAAACTTATATGTCCAGTCTTAGGCTCTCAATTTTCATCCCTTCAAGTAATAGGTATGATTGGTGCAGATGACATTAGATCTCCGATGCTTTTCTGCAAGTTTCCTATTTTCTGTGATACAAAATCATCTCATTTTCCGATATTCACACTTATTTTTATTATATTATAAACTAATATAACTGTGATTATAGATAAAATAAAATTCATAAGTGTCTTACTCAGGTTTTTGAATACTCATGCAAACAACTCGCTATCCACCTTTGTATCACATTTGTTGACTTGTACACAATGCGATGACATAGATACTCACTGAAAATCTACACTTTCACCCCCATTGTCTCTATCTATTATCACTCATTTCATTGTTGCCATAAATATTACACTCAACGAGATTCACAGAACAATAATAGCTGGTTTAAATGCATTTATAAAAAATGAGTTCAGATTTAGATTATCATTAAATGACTTAAAACTATTTTTCATAAAATCTCAAACTCACTGTTTATCTGCTTTTTCTATACAGTAGAAGAGAACTACCAATGGAGATAAAGCGATGAACATCCATAAGTAAAAAATTCTGAGTATAGCTACGATACATAGAACCATCATTTCTATTGAGAATACTATAGTGGTTCATCAATTGATAATTACATTTAAAATGGTTCTTTCCCATCATGACTTACCAGTGTCAGCCACAGGAATCTCACTAATACTAAATGCATCCAAAATAGCTATTCACATATAGTACAACGGTCAGGATACATTGTCATACTTTGGCAACAAATCATCAAAGAATTGCTCCTTTGTGATTACTCCATCTCTAGCTTCTATTGTTACTTTATGCTGTTGAAGAAAGGTATTAACTGCCGCATTTTGTGGGAATAATACTATTTCCTCTCAACTTAACACTACATTTCAGGTTAAGAAATCCCTTATAGGTCTTTTAAAGTTTTCGTTTAATTCTTGGTTTTTTGATATAACTTGAGATGGAAGCGATCATACTGAGACTAATGTAACTGTGGAAGCATCCATCACAACGGCTGTAACGAATCGACTTATTTGGATTCATATTCATGCAATAAGTAATCGTAAAAGAGTATTTTTCAAATCTTTTAAGATATCCTCTTTTTTGAACAATGCCATTAATACTGTATATGTGAAAAACAGTCACAATCAAAAATTAGCAATATTTCTTACCACCACCCAATATTTCCAAAGTAAAGCATCTAGTCATATAATCTCTCAGTATACTCGTTTATTTGTCAAAAATTCTCATGCAATCTTTGCAAAAATTACCCATATTCGAGAAAATATTTGTGTGAAATAATTAATGTAATAAGCAAAATTTCTAATAGGTTCTTCATCTGCTGCAAAACTCCAATCAGAAAATGACACTATAGCTACTATAGATATAATGATTCATATTTTGATAAAGAGTTTTTTTTTCATTGTCATAATATTTATCGCTAAACTTTTTTTATGTTGTTGACGGTGGTGTTGGTGTATTTGTTGTTGGCTGTGGTGTTGGTGTATTTGTTGTTGGTGGCTGTGATGTTGACGGTGGCGTAGGATTCGTAGGTCATTTATATTCCTTAGCTTGTGTATCGTAAGTATATGTTGTATTATTCTCCAGCGTTAATTTAGGAGATGATGTTCCAAATTTATCTTTAGTTGTATCATCTAAATTATTTATTTTTTCTATTACATCTTCTTGCTGAGCTTGAGTCATTTCACTAAATTTAAGTTTTTTTCAAGAACCTATATTTATTGCTGCATTTTGTCGGTTAGACGCTGGTATATTCTTTTGAATATTTTGCATATATGTAGTAACTTCCGCTGCTGGATCCTCCTTATCACGGAAGAAATTGTCTAGTGCAGTATTACTCTGATTTTCGAATTCTGTTTTAGCTTTATTTGTCAATGTCGTGATTATACCATCATTATGTTTTGATCAGAATACTGTATTTATACCCGCTCATCCAACAGTTCGTTTTCATTCTTCATTCCTAACGGGTACAGGTATTATTGGTAATGATCATAAGGCTGACGTTGTTAAATCTTTCAGTCACTTTACAACTCATCATTCTTTTCATATCTTTGTAAATTCTATACATGCTCGTAGCAAATACCACGTAGCTGCTAGACAGATGATAGAGCAAACAACTTTTCATACTCCGACTCCAAAACCTGCAATATTTAATGTTATAGCTCATGACAAAATTGATAATGGTTCTGTCGCTATTATTTCTGTATTTATATTCTTGATTATCTCTACTAAGACAGCGGCTAAGCTAATCGCAAAACACATAATTGCTGGAAAAAATATTATCTTGAGTAAATTTTCAACTTCAAAATATTCTAAATATTCTCCTATTCCATCAGATCAGACTCTTTTCTTTAATCGGTCATACAAATCAGAACCAAATGCCTTCACTAATACAATTACTGGAGATATAATTATTGCAATCCATAGTATAAATATCCTTATTATGAACACTACGGTCATAGCTATTAATGGCACTGAAATTACAAGCAGGAATAGGAGAGATAAACAATCATTTAATGTCTTTATTGCAAAATCATCACTCTCACCTTTTGTTATCTTAAAGTCTCTACCCATATTGAGTAATGAGGTATATAGATTTGTAAAAACTCATGCATATGTTCAATCTAGGAGTTCACTCATACGTTTTGCATTTCATCATTCTCCGTTTCGATTATTATTTACGTCCAATCATCGTTTATCTGTTGGTTTATAAACAATTCACTGGAAAACATTTCCATTTATTCATCATGTGGCATGAGCGTCTCAAATCTGTAATATCTCTCATTTTTCAATACATTCTTTTAGTTTTCCGGTATCTTTAAGTAAATTTCATTTTGCCGTTTCTAATGCGCTATCGTATTTACCTTGGTTTTCTTTATAAGTTTCTCATCCACAATCACTATTTGCATCTCGCGCTGTCGCTACTTCGCTATACAAGTTACTAAAAAAATAGACGTTATTATCATAATTACACATCGTCTTTATAGTATTTACTCCTGTATTACCTCCATTATAATGGACATATTTTGGAGCAAGCAAAAGAGTTTCTTGTACTGTCCCACTAGTAACGCTAAATGTTTTGCATTCTGAGATATATAATTGGGATCATGTAGACATATATATTTGTATATTTTTTGGGTCATCTTCAACATCGTATAATGTTGTTGTTTTCAGTATATATGGATTTTTTACGCTTTTTTCTCAACTCTGTAGACTCTCTGGGTTTATTAATTCTGGTGTTTCTAACAATTTAGTTGGCAATCAACCTATCGAATATGTAGCTACCGTGGAAACATCTATTAATACGGCCATAATAAACCAACTTGCTTGAATTCATATTCATGCAATAAGAGTTGAGATTAATAATTTTTTCATATCTTCAGGTTTTTGTCCTGTTATCAGAAATTTGAAAATAAAATACATAAATATTCATCATAATCAAAAATTGGCTATATTTCTGATTATAACCCGAAGATTTCGTAGAATGGCATCAAATCAAAAAATTGCTCAGTACACTAGTGAATTATCTACCAATTTTCAAGCTACGATTAGTATTGGATATATAAGTACGTATAATACAACCTTAAAAAATGATAAACTCTCATCCCATTCTTGAAGTTTTTTAACAAATTTATCTTCTGTCTGTTCATCTGCTGCAAATACATTATTTTCCATTCAGATTCAACCTAAATCAAAAAATCAAATCTGAAAAATAAACAAAGCCAAAGCTCCATAAATTATTTTTTTTCTATGCTTTAGAACCCATTGTCGGATTTGGATAAATACTTTTTTCATAAAAAAATTTACAACATAAAGTACATAATCAATTATACTTGTGAATGCAAAAAAATGCAAAAAAAATCAGACTTTATTCTTATATTTAAATTGCTTTATAACTATTTTGTGATATAATATTATTTTCACATTTTAAATTTGCATTTATTAGGTAAAAAAGTATATTTTCGATGAAATCATTTCAGAGGAAGGTGATTACAAAAAGGAGTTCTAAATGCGTGAATATTGGAAAGAATTCTTTTCTATAATCAGTTTCCAGAAATGTATTTCAGACTTTTATTTTTTATTTTTTGCTTATGCCAACATTTAAAAGAGAGGTTCATGAAAACCGCAAATCCTTTGACCGAGCTGGTAAAAAATTAACATTCGAGCAAGGTAAACTAGCTATGCAAGCAGACTCTGGAATTACTCTAAAGTTTGAAGATTGGGCTGTATTATTCACCACTGTAATGAATAGAAATCCAGTACCTACTACAGATTTCTTACCTTTGATGGTAGATATGAGAGAATCATTTTCTGCTGCTGGAAGAATCGGGTGAGCTGCTTACAAAAGAAGAGAATGACGTGCTTCTGACCAGGCTATCTTAAATGCTAGACTTACAGATCGTGCAATCAGACCAATGTTCCCAAAAGGAATGATTAATGATGTAGTAATGACTTCTACTCCTATGGCAATGGATCCTAGATATCCACTTGGAGTAATTTCAATTATTGGTGCATCTATTTCAATTATGGCCGCTGGACTTCCATTTGATGGACCGGTTGGAGCTGCTCAAATCGCATATTTGGATTGAAATTTTATTGTAAATCCTACTCGTGAAGAACTAGAAAAAGCTCAATTGAATTTATTGGTAGCTTGAAAAAGAGATTCAATCAATATGATTGAAGATGAATCTAAAGAGATTCCTTTAGATATTTTGAAAAAAGCTTTTGAAATCTGACAAAAAGAAATCAATAGATCTTGTGATTTCCAATTAGAATTCTTGAAAGAACTAAACGTTACTGAGAAAGAAGTAATGTTTAATAAACCATCCCATGAATTGGAAGAAGAAGTTAGAAATTTCTTGTGAGAAGAAAGATTAGAATGAATGATGTGAAACACAAAAGTTCCTTTCAATGAACAATTCGCTCAATATGAAAAGGAATGTGTAGAACATTTCAAAGAACAAATCGAAGATGAGGAAGACGAAGAACATACAGAATCAAAAATCAAGATGGCTTTCTTCAATGTAACTAAATATCACATTCGTGGAAGAACTCTTTCTCAACACAAGAGAGTAGATGACAGACTTCAGAAAGATATTCGTCCTTTGTACTGTGAAGTTGGATTATTTGAACGTACACACGGAACTGGACTTTTCTGGAGATGAGATACTCAGGTTCTTTCAACTGTTACTCTTGGATGACCTATGGAATATCTAATCCTAGATGACATGGAACATAATGGGGATACTCAGAGATATATTCACCACTACAATTTCCCTCCTTTCTCAACATGAGAAGCTAAAGCTATTCGTGGAACAGGAAGAAGAGAAATCTGACATGGAAGATTAGCTGAAAAAGCTCTCGAGAATATGATTCCTTCTAAGGAAGACTTCCCTTACACAATCAGAGTTGTTTCTGAATGTTTAGGATCTGGAGGTTCTACTTCAATGGGATCAGTTTGTGGTTCTTGTTTATCATTAATGGATGCATGAGTACCTATCAAAAAACCAGTTGCTGGAGTTGCAATGTGATTATTCACTGACCACGATGAAGCTGGAAATATTACAGACCACATGGTACTCACTGACCTCATGGGAACTGAAGACTTTATCGGAGATATGGATTTCAAAGTAGCTGGAACTAGAGATTGAGTAAATGCAATTCAACTCGATACTAAATTAAAGTGAATTCCTCTATCTATCGTTTTTGAGACTATCGATCAAGCTTTCGAAGGATATAATGAAATCATGGATGTAATGCTTGAAACAATTCCTGCTCCTAGAGATCACGTTGGTAAGTATGCTCCAAAGATTCACGTATTCAAAATCGATCCTGAAAAGATTAAGGAAGTTATCGGTAAAGGATGAGATGTTATCAATGATATTATTGCACAATGTGACGATATCAAGATTGATTTCGAAGATGATGGAACATGTTTCTTAACTCATCCAGATCAAGCTATGATAGACAAAGCTAAGGCTCTTATCCTTGAAATCGCTACTGATTTGGAAGTTTGACAAGAATTCGAAGCTGAAATTACTAGAGTGGAAGAGTATGGAGTTTTCGTGAAACTACCTAAATGAAAATTAGGACTTTGTCATGTATCTAATATGTGAGAGAAATTTACAGGAGGATTGTCAAATCATTTCAAAGTGGGAGAAAAGTTAAAATGTGTAATTTCATCCATTTCACCCGATGGTAAAATCGCAGTTAAGAGATTGAAGTAATTTATTAAGCAACACATATTAAAAAAAGCTGACCATAATGGTCAGCTTTTTTATTACTTTCTTGTATTAATTAAACAAATTTTTAATTCCTTCCATTGTTTTTTCTTTTCGTGAAGGGACACTATCTCTAAACCATCCCAGAGTGTGTTCAAGCTCCTTTCTATCTACTTCTCAATCTTTTTCCAATGACCTTCGTGAGAAATTTGTATAATCATGGAATATACTAATAGTGTTTTTTTCAAGATCATATATCCATGTTTTATTCATTTGATTGTTTTTTGCATTAATACATTTCTTTCCATCTTTTTCATATGCTATAAAAGTAGTTTCTGATTTCCCTGGTCAAAGATTTACTGTTTTTCATTTTCCAGAAAACTTTTTGCACCATCGGAGAAATTCTTTAATTTGTTGCTCTGTGACTGGCAATTTTTCCTGTTGTTCTATTTTTTCCATTGTGCAAGTTTACAAAAAATAAAATTATTTTCGTGTTTGGCTTTATCTATTGTTTTTACGAGGTTGTTGAAGTTCTAGCAAATGTGCATTCCAAGCATCTTCACCCATAGATTCTTTATTTAAGAATACTTTTTCAATACTGTATTGTGTAGATAGTCTAGTTGCTACTTCATCTTTTGTCCGATAATCCCGATGTGAAATCATAGAAATGATTTTATTTATATTTTCATTTTCAATTTCATCTCATGTTTTAGAAAGAGTTCTAATAAGAAGGTATCTTGGTTGTGCAAGCAATCTCATACATGCATCCTTTCACTTATCTGAAAGTCTTGTGAAAATGCTTAAAACTTCACTAATCTCTAAATTTAATTTTTCTTGCATCTTCTCTTTCATTATTTGATTTTGTTCAGTTGGTGTTCTTGGTTTTTCTCTTTTGCTTTTACTTTCCCAAAATTTCATGGTTATATTTGTTATAATATAAAATCACACTATATATTATACGCAAAAATATACATTTGTCAAGCTATTTGAGACTTTTTTATTAAATGCAAAAAGTAGGTTCAGAACCTACTTTTTAACACTTAATGATATCTATACTATTCTTCAGTTAATCCTTCAGTTAATCCTTCAGTTAATTCTTCAAATTTTAAATTAGTTGAGAAATCATTCCAAGCTCAGTCATTCATTTGAACAACGAATTTTTTATCTAATCTAGGATAAACTACTATTCCAGGAGCTCGAGATTTTTCAACACTTCACTGGCATTCATAAATTCTAATTGCTGGAGATACTTCCAAATTTTCTTTATCTGCATATTTGATTACATTAATAACATATGAACAATTTACATCACTCCTTCCAAAGTTTTCTTTTACAGAACTTACTGAGTATGAAATATTTGAAGAAGGAAATTTTAATGTGTATCATCATCTAGATGATTTATATTCTAATCATTCTTCTTTGATTGGAAACTGTGGTACATTAGTATCGAGTGATGTAGCAGAAATTGGAGCTTCAACAACATTTGTTTCTTCTTTTTGTTCTTCAGTTCATGTTTCGTCTGAAACTACAACCGCATCTCAAATTGTTAGATTTTGCAATTTTCATTTTTCAGGCAAGCTAAAGTCAACCAAAATCTGACAAGTCATTTGTTTTTCCATTCCATCTCATGAAACCGTCACAATTAATCATTCCTGCTTTAAATTGATTTCAGAATTATTTATTTTTTGCATTTTTTCTCACTCTCATTGACAGATACTAGCTGCACGAGATTTTATCCATTCGTTAATATTTTTTTCGTTAGCAAATTTTATCAAATCTTTGAGTTCAAATACTGCGTCGTCTGATACGTCATTAATAAATATTCCCCACCGATCTCCGTTTGCGACAAACCATGACTGATCTTCGCTTTGCTTATAGAACACGTCTCATTCTGAAGTTACAAAACTTTGTGCATTGTTTTTTGAAAAATTTTCATTCAGTCATTTACAGTTTCTATTTGGATCTCATGGATTACAACGAAAGTAATTTAAAACTATCTCTTTTCATGATTCAATATTTTGAATATGGATTTCTCCATTTTCTCATTCATTAAGCAATACATATTCATCAAAGAAACTTGGTAAGAACTGAATTCCTGCTCAAAGAATATAAACTCATGAATTTCCATCAAATACAATATCCATGTTGTTATCTCATTCTCCTGCTAATGCTCATGACAATACGAGAACTTTAACTATAGGATTTCATTCGTAAAATTTTTCTACAAGTCATGTTAATTCTACAAATCATGCATAATCTGACAAATTAATTGTATCAGATTTTATTCTTACTTTTCCATAATCAGGATCTTCTATTGTGTGAGTATGTGTTATTATATCTCAGTCTGCTCTAAGTTCTCAATGTAGATAAACCTGTTCTCAAAGAGAGAATTCTAATTGCTTAGTTTCAGGTTCTTCTGTATATAGAGCTGCTCTCCAGAGTATTAGTCAACATATACATACAACGAAAATAATGAGTAAGAATCGCATCCATGCATTAGAGCCTCTTCTTTGTCTATTAAATGACCTAGAATTTGACATCTTCTTTTGAAAGAAATCAGCTTTTTTATCCATTACAAAATTGTAAATAATGTAAAAAACAAAATATAGTGTATGTTAGTGTAAAAAATTGGATTCTCTTTGCAAGTTAAGATAATTTTGTCAGGAATAAATTATGTTTTAATTGTATGTTAAAATTTTCAAATAAAGATTTATTCTTAAAAAATTTTAATTCCTTAGAAATTTTAATAAAAATCTGAATGTATGTATATTATAATATATTTTTAAATTTGTCAAAAGATTTACTTGAGAATACTATATTGTGTCAAAAGTTTTTAATAATGCTTTTGCAGTTTAGCTTGTTTTAAGCTATAAAATTTTTACTTATGTTGTGTGGTGTGTTTTATACATTGTTATTTATAAATTGCATGAGGACTGAGCAGAAATCAAAATCAAAAAAGTCAGTTACCAAAAAATTATCAAATGAATCTGAAGTTATAGAAAATGTAAAGAAGGAACCGACTGAAAGCAATGTTTCTGTATTTACCAGATCTACCAATCCTAAAGTTGTGGTTTGAGCAGAAAAGGTAAATAATGAAAAATCATGTTACAATAGACAATGTAGTTGGAGAATTATGAAGTTTGTTTTTATGGTAGTAATGAGCATTTTGCTGATAATTACTTTCTTTATATCTCTAAGAACTTATCACATTGTGGAGAATTTGCCTGTAAATTGTGTAACTTCATTAAATTAGCATATCAAATCTTTGATATATTCATTTTATTTCTTATTATTGTATAGAGATGGTTTCAAAAAAAACAAGTGCACCAGAAGAAGCTTGCTCTTGTAACGAATGCAAGTGTAAATCTGGATGTTGTTGGTGTAAAGTTTTGACTTTAATTTTGGCTGTTGTAGGATGTGTAGCTGCTATAATGGCTTGTCTTTATGCTTGTAAATCTTACAAGTTAAATGTTCTTTCAGCAGGTTGAGAAGAAAATCTTCAAAAAATGATTGATCTTTATGAGTCTCCTGAATTTGTAAAATATATGACAGAGCAGACTGATGCATCTGTAAAGAGTTTCATGGATACTTATGGAAACTTGGATGAAGATACTTCAGATTATGATGATACAGAAGATGCAGAAGATGCAGAAGATATAGTGGATGTAGAAGATACAAATACTGAAGGTTATGCATCTTTGAATTCTTTGAAAAGTATTGCTGTTGGATTAGGAACTAATGATGCAGATTTACAAGCTTGTATAGATGAAGGAAGATATACTCAAGCTGTTAATGATATGATGACACAAGCTTCTACATTATTTGGTGTTAACGGAACTCCTGGAAATGTAATAATTGATAGAGAGAATGGAAATTATATATTAATTGCTGGAGCATATCCTGCAGATGAATTTGTAAATGCTATTAACGAATACAAAAATGGAGCAGAGAATTTCGTTGCATGAGGAGATGAAGTAAAAACTCTTGTAGAAGATATGCTTAAATCTACTCCAATTCGTGGAAATAAGGATGCTAGATTTACTATTGTAGAATATACTGAATTACTTTGTCCTTTCTGTCAAAGACATTCTCAGGAAGGAACTATCAACACTGTAATTGAGAAATTCCCTGAAGAAGTTAATTCTGTTTCTAGACATTTCATCATCCATGGAGATGAAGCTTTGCAATTAGCTTCTGAAATGGAATGTATAGCTGAATTAAATCCAGATGTATATTATAAAGTTTTCGAAGAGGCTTTTGCTAAGTGATTGTAATACTAACAAAAACTCAACATAATCAGAAAACAAAAATTCTGGAAGAAGAAGAGCTCTGTAGAAATACAGAGTTTTTCTTAAATTTGATTTTTCGGTGAAAATGAGTAGGAATAAAATATGAAAACGATTGAACAACTTTATAATTGATTTTATTTGGATGAAAAGTGTGAAAACACTAGAATTTCTAATTGCCAAACTCCCCTGCGAGTCGCTCCGATTAAAAAAGTAGATAAATATGAAGGATTGGAGATTGATTATGAACATTTTGCTTTTGCAGAAAAGAATGAAAACTGAGAAATAGAATACTTTCATGGATTGAAAAACTTTTTGTGAATTGAAAAATCAGACTTCCCTCCTATTTTCATTTTTGATAATCATAATCATGCTATCACGTTCCGATATAATATTATATATAGTAAAAAATTTATGAACGTAGAATTAATTCATATTGATCAACATTCTGACTGCCGAGAGAATGAAAGTCATTTGGAATTAAATTGGGATAAAAATGAATTGGAGAAAGTTTTCCATTTTTGAAATGAAAAATGTAATGTAGGAAACTTTATTCCACCTGCTATTGAAAGTGGGATGATTGTAAATCAAGTTCAAATTCGTTCAACTACTGCCCTGCAAAATTTTGAAATAGATAAAAATCAGAATTTTATTTTAGATATAGATTTGGATTTTTGTTTAGATTGAATTGATAGGAATAAAATAAATAAAGAAGCTGTGAATTTATTGAAAAAAAAGTTTGATGAATTTTGAAAAAATGCTTTGTGTGTTACGATTGCAACTAGTCCATATTTTTTGGATCAAAAGCTTGCGATAAAAATTATTGAAGAATTATTGACTAAATAAGCATTTGCATTTTCTGTCACTATCTATAAATTAAGCTCAGATTTATATTTTTTGTGAAGCTTAAATTATGGAAGAAAAAAAATTGCATATCTACAATACTATGAGTAGACAGAAAGAAGAATTCATTCCACTTATATATGAGTGAAAAAAAGATTTTGTTTGAATATATAGCTGTGGACCTACAGTTTACTGGAATCCTCATATCTGAAATATGAGAGCTTTTGCTTTCGCAGATTTGCTTAGGAATATAGTTAGAAACGTACTTTGATACGAAACTAAACATGTTATGAATCTAACTGATGTTGGACATTTGACTGATGACTGAGATGAATGAGAAGATAAGATGGAAAAATGAGCAAAAAGAGAAAATAAAACTGTTTGGGAATTGGCTGATATGTATATCGAAAAATTTTATAGTTACCTAGATAAGCTTCAAATTGATAAATTTGATGTAATGCCTAGAGCTACAGATCATATCAAAGAACAGATTGAAATGGTAAAAATCCTAGAAGAAAAATGATATACTTATGAGATTCCTGATGATGGAATTTATATGGATACGAGTAAAGTCCCAGATTATGGAAAATTAGCATGATTGCAAAATCAGGAAAGAATTGCTGGTGCTAGAATTCAAAACCATAATAAGAAAAATGATACAGATTTCGCTCTGTGGAAGTTCTCTCCAAAAGATCAAAAAAGGCAGATGGAATGGGACTCTCCATGGTGAATTTGATTCCCAGGTTGGCATCTTGAATGTAGTGCAATGTCTAGTAAATATCTCTGAGATCAGTTTGATATTCATACATGATGAGTAGATCATATCTGAGTACACCATACAAATGAAATTGCCCAGAGTGAATGCACATTCTGAAAAAAACCTCGAGTAAAATACTGGATGCACAACCAGTTTTTGAATCTTTGATGAAAAAAATTATCTAAGTCTGCTGGTTGATTAGTAACAGTTGACGATTTGGAAGAAAAATGATATTCAGCTTTAGATTTAAAACTACTCTATTATACAGCTCATTATAGAAATTTCCTAGACTTCAATGAAACTGTATTAGAGCAGTCAAAAGTTCAAAGAAAAAATCTAATTAAAAAAATCAGCAAATCTGAAAGAGTTGATTTGAAATGAAAGAATTATAAAGAAGTTGCGAATGAGCTCAAAACTGAAGAGTGAATCAAATTTTTATCAGATTGTTTAGATGCTTTATTGGATGATTTAAATTCTCCAAAACTTCTTGCAACTATCAATTCATGACTCAAAAATCAGAATCCTGAAATCATTTGAATAATAGTTTGGCTAGATAAACAAGTTATGAAATTAGATTTATTATGAGAAAAAGAGAAACCTGAATGAAATGAAGAAATTCCTGCTGAGATTACTGAGCTTGCTAATCAGCGTTTACAAGCTAAACAAGAAAAAAATTATGCACTTGCTGATGAATTAAGGGCAAAAATTCAAGCTGAATGATATAATATCAAAGATATTCCTTGAGGATTTGAAATAGAAAAAGCTTAAATTAAATATTTTTTTCTTTTTCAAGTAAACCGGCAATAGCTCTTCATCTATGTGAAACACTATTTTTTTCTTCGGGTGTAGTTTCTCCGAAGCATTTATGTAAATCATCTGACATAAATAGACAATCATATCCAAATCAATTATCTCAGATTTCTTTTTCTAATATTGTTCAATAAGTTTTTCATTCACTATAAATGTATTCTCAATTTGGAAACATTTCCACAATTGTACAATTAAAATAGGCACTTCTATCAGATTTTCATTTTAATTCTTCTAATAATTTTGCTCTATTAGCTGCATCATTTCAATGTCATCATGCATATCTAGCACTATATACTCATGGGTTTCAATTTAAAGCATTTACACATAATCCACTATCATCCGCAATAATATTTGCTTCAATTCATTTTCATTTTAAATATTCGTGAACAGCTTTGCATTTGATTAAAGCATTGTCCAAAAAAGTTTCTCAATCTTCAACTATATCATCTAAATATCAAATATCATTTAATGATAAAATTTCAGAGTCTTTAAAGATTTCTTTAAATTCCTTAATTTTATGTTGATTATTTGAAGCAAGGATAATCTTACGCATGAATAACTTAAAACTATTAAATGCAAAAATTATTAGAAATTTTGGCTTGAATATCAAGTTATTTCAAAGATACTTATTTTTTTGGATTCATTACTACTCGATGAAAATTTTCTCATCTATCCTCTACTATTTCATCTGATATTATTTCATATCATTGCTTCTCTGCAAATGCTTTTATCATACGATAACTTGTATTTTCTCTAGCTCTTGTAAATGCTGGCATATTTGGATATTTTTCTTTCACTTCTTTCATCCAATAGTGAATCATTTTGACTCACGCCATTCCTCTTTCTTTTTCATACATCGCAAAATCTGAGATATATATTCACGGTGTACCATCTTCCATCTTTCACTGATAGGCTAAAATATATCATCAGATTTTTCATTCTCAATTGTACCATGCAAATGATAAATTTGGCCTTCATTTCAGTGTATTATTTAGGATACTTGCTGTGATTTCATGTTGTAAATTTCATAAATGATTTTTCATTGATGATGGATATATTTTTCATTCCATATATGATATTTGCACCACATCTTCTATGGATAATGGATATATTCATATTTTTTTCTCTTTCTCTTTTTGCTTTCATGCATCCAGATTTCACTGTAAACTATATGAAGCACTATTGTCACTATATGCATTTACAAATACTGGCAAACTCTCATTTGGTACTCTATCTGTGATTATGTCTAGTTTATTATAGTTCACTCACGAATAAAATTTGTGTGTATTGATTGGTATTCAGTTTGGTGATACCGGATTTTGTCTCACATATTCAGAGAAAAATTTCTCATACATTTTGCGGACAGCTAATTCATTTTTCCTTCCAAAATTTGGATTTGCTTCTATATTGTCCATTGTAATGACATATTCACTTGGATCTTTGTAATCTTCAAATTTATCTCACAGTACATTTGCTATATCATGAGTTGTCTCACTTTTTACTTTTCACAATAATTTGCTAAAATTCTCTGGTATCGCTCTATTTAGTGTCACCCAACTTGTTACTTTCAGATTATCTTTTTGGGGATCTTGGTCTCATTCGTAGATACAGAAATCTGTACAATATGGATTAAACATCGCTACTACTTTCTTTCCATGTCATTCTGCCAGACTATCACAATTAAATCCATTAAACCAATTATTTGGATCAGATTTTGGGCTAATTTTAGCAGTCATTTTTCTCAAATCTCTGACTTTGTTAAATTCACTATATCATAGAGTGACAAAGATATTTATCAGATTTTCTTCTCAATATTTTCACAATAAATTTTTGATAAATTCATCTTTATTGACTTTCCATTCCTTAAACCACATTGTCTCATCACCCTGTTCTTTTAATTTTGTGATAATGACTGATATCTTTTTCTGATCAGCTCAACTTAAAAATTCACTTATTCTTTGCTGTATCTCATCCTTTGTATATACATCACTTCCATTTATAAAAAACTTCATCTCAAATGGTTTGAAATAACTTAATTTATCGTATACTCACAATGGTAAACAATTTACCAAATCTTTTGCATCAAAATCTAAATATTCAAAATTTTCTACCATGTTTGATGGTTTCTTTGCTTGATGGATAGTCTCCAAACTACTAAATGTTGTATCATCAAGTCATAAAAATTCTCATGGTCTCTCATACATATCCATAATGATAGGTTTTGTCCTTGGATGGTATATCGCTCTTTTATAGTATTCATATAGTTTCTTATCGTCTGGATTATCACTATTTGATAGTTTTTGCAATTTTATTAGTGATTCTTTATTCCTCATCATATGAACTAATATTAATATTTGTTCCAATTTGTCTAAATTTTTGTATAGTTCTCATGTTTCTTCTTGTTTTAAAATTCATTCTGCTAAAGACATAAATTCTCTATTTTCTTTAAATTCATCTATATTTATTGATTCTTTTACCAAGTCTTTCCAATTTTGTTTATATTTCTCCAAAAAATTATTTAATTGCCGGTATCAATTATTTCTATCTCACGCCACTCATAGATAATTTTTTATAAAATTTTCTTTAGTTATTCATTTAGATTCCAACTGTTTTGCTAATTCTATTATCTTATCTCCATGTAACAAAGCATTATGCGGATCTCTAAAACGATTTTTTAGTAGTTTATTTCATGGGATTTTATCCATAAAATATGTATATACTCATTTTCAAAAATAATCTTCCAATTTCTTTAGTTTAATTTTTTCTGCTTGTCGATAAAACTCTTTCTTTACTTCCCGTATTTTTTGATAATCCTTTTCTTTTACTGCAATTTCTATTTTTTTGAAATATTCATAGTCCTGTCTGTATAGATATCCGATTTCTTCTTTTGAAAAAGAATCATCTATTTGATATATAAACTCAATATCTTGTTCATACATTTTATCCTTATTTTCCTCCAAAAAACTCGTTCAAGTTAATGTAATATTTTGTGGTAAATTTATATCAATATTTATTTCGCTTTTATCAAATATATTTAATTTTAACAACTCTGGCACGACATATTCTGCCCAATTATGGTCTGATTTTGCAGTTTTAAAAGCTGTTTCCAGTAGTTTTCTATACCATTTATGATCGCTTTTATCCAATATATTTAATTTTAACAACTCTGGCACGACAACTTTTGCCCAACTAGAGTCTGATTTTGCATTTTCAAAAGCTTTTTCCAGTAGTTTTCTATACCATTCTTTATCGCTTTTATCCAATATATTTAATTTTAACAACTCTGGCACGACATATTCTGCCCAATTATGGTCTGATTTTGCAGTTTTAAAAGCTGTTTCCAGTAGTTTTCTATACCATTTATGATCGCTTTTATCCAATATATTTAATTTTAACAACTCTGGCACGACATATTCTGCCCAATTATGGTCTGATTTTGCAGTTTTAAAAGCTGTTTCCAGTAGTTTTCTATACCATTTATGATCGCTTTTATCCAATATATTTAATTTTAACAACTCTGGC